>JAUWYT010000204.1 GCA_030615705.1 Chloroflexota bacterium | reverse complement strand
CCATCACCTCGGCGATGAGCTCTCCGATCTCCTTGTCGCTCGCCGAGATGGCGGCCACGTTGGCGATCTCCTCCTTGGTGACCAGCTCTTTGGACTGCTCCTTGATGGCATCCACGATGGCCTGGGTGGCTCTCTCGATGCCTCTCTTGAGGAGCATGGGATTGGCTCCAGCGGCCACGTTCTTCAGCCCTTCGTTGACGATCATGTGGGCCAGGACTGTGGCGGTGGTGGTGCCGTCTCCGGCCACGTCGCTGGTCTTGGTGGCGGCTTCTTTGAGGAGCTGGGCGCCCATGTTCTCGTAGGGGTCCTCCAGCTCTATCTCCTTGGCCACGCTGACTCCGTCGTGGGTGATGGTGGGGGCTCCCCACTTCTTATCCAGGGCCACGTTGCGTCCCTTCGGGCCCAGGGTTGTGCCCACTGCGTTGGCCATGATGTCGATGCCCCTCTTCAGGGACCTTCGGGCTTCCTCTGAGAAGATAAGTTGCTTTGCAGGCATAATCTAACCTCCCTTTCAATCTCGATTGGTCATTGATGATTGGTCATTTTACAATGGCCAGGACATCGCTCTCCTTGAGGACCAGGACCTTGCGATCGGCCTCCAGCTTGACCTCGGTGCCGGCATACTTGGCGAAGAGGACGCGGTCTCCCCCCTTGACGTCCATGGGGATGCGCTTTCCCTCTTCGTCCCGCCGGCCTGGGCCAACGGCCAAGACCTTGCCCTCCTGTGGCTTCTCCTTGGCCGTCTCCGGAAGGACGATGCCACTGGCCGTCACTTCCTCCCTCTCGATGGGCTCCACGATCAAACGGTCACCCAAGGGCTTCAGGTTCACCTTTTTTGCCTTTGCCGCCATGTCAAAACCTCCTTCCAATCTCAACGCTACGCACTGAGGGTTCCCCTGAGAGGTCACCTCGAAGGGTGCTCAGCACGAAGTGATCATATCCCAACGAAAAGGAAGTTGGGATTTGGTCATTGTTTCATTGTTATTTGGCCTTAACTTTGATGGTCTTGGGCTTAACCTCCTCGGCCTTGGGGAGAGTCAAGGTCAGCACGCCGTTCTCGAACTCAGCCTTAGCATTCTCTGCCACGATGGTGGTGGGCAAGGTCAACGAACAGCAGAAAGCTCCATAGCGGCGCTCCTGGCGGATGTAGTTGGCTTTCTCAACTTTCTCCTCGGTCTTGGTCTCGCCTTTGATGGTCAGTGTATCGCCAGTGATGGTGATGTCGAGGTTCTCGGCCTTGACCCCAGGCATAGAGGTCTTGACTACGACATCCTGGTCGGTTTCATACATATCCACCGCCAGGGCTCCGGCGCCCAGGGGAGCCAGCCAGCCAACGCGAGGACGTATGAAGCTCTCCTCAAAGAGTCGATCCATCGCTTGCCTAAGCGAGATCAAATCCCGGAAGGGCTCCCAACGTACTAAATTAGCCATTACTGTTCACCTCCTTTGTAGACTTGGTAATCCTTCAACTCAATTGTACCTCAGTTGTGTTAGAATAACGCTAGAGAGATGTTAGAGTTTTGTTAGAATTTGGCAGAGGTCGTCGAACTTGCGTACCGGATAGCCGTTAATTATCAGCGCGTACGCTGCGGCCTCTTTCTCAACGTCACGGTGATGACCTGCTGCTGCCCATCGCCGCGCAGTATCGTCAGCTCAACCCGGTCGCCGGGCGAGGTGTAACGTTCCAGGTACACCAGGACATCGTCGAACTCCTTGACCGGCTGATCGTCAATGGCCACGATCAGATCACCTCCGGCCGCCAGGTAGACCGGCTGCCCGAAATCGAACCCCAGCAGAACATCGGTCTGCCTTGTCCCAGCAGCCTGCAGCCCGGCCTCGTCTGCCGGCCCTCCAGGCTCGACCAGCATGACGTAGGCTCCTCGTTCCTCCTCGGGAAAGCCGAGCGCACTAGCCCAGGATGGGCTGTAGGTCCGTCCGGAGATGCCCAGCCAGGCATGGTCGTAATGCCCCTCGGCGATCAGCGCTGGCACCACCCGCTGCACGATGTTGACCGGTACGGCGAAGCCAACCCCGGCGCTGGCCCGCATCGCGGAGCTGATCTGGGCGTTGACTCCGATCAACCGGCCCTGCGAATCGAGCAACGGCCCACCGGAGTTGCCAGGGTTGATCGCCGCGTCGGTCTGAATGGCCTCGGGGATGCTGAAAGCTGTCAGCGAGGGGATGGTGCGTCCTATGGCGCTGACGGTGCCTTGGGTCAACGTGCCTTCATAACCGAAGGGGTTGCCGATAGCGATAGCCCGCTGGCCTACCACTATCTCATCAATATCGCCCAGTTCCACAGGCCGCAGCTCCAGGCCCTGGGGATCAATCTTGGCCACTGCCAGATCGCTGTCTCGGTCCACACCCACCACCTGGGCCGGCAGGGTGAGGCCATCGTACAGGGTGATCTGCACCTCGTCAGCACCCTCCACGACGTGGGCGTTGGTGACGATATGCCCCTGGTCATCCCACATGAATCCTGATCCCTCTCCCTGGGGGATGACCTCTTCAGCGAACAGCTCTAGCCGGGCCAGATTGGTCACGTTAACCACCGAGGGGTTCACTTTGCGGTACACCTCAGTCAAGATCTGGGATTCGATGTCCAACTGGCTCCACTCGGCGGCGGACGGGGTCTCAGCCGGCAGGGTAGGGGTGGAGATTGATGAGGGTACGGGGGTGGGCGTGACCAATACCTCCTTTTCCACTTCCACGATCCTGGTGACCTCGACCTCGATGACTTCTGGGGCCACGTCCTGAGCCCTTTGTCCCTGGGCCAAAGGACCAGGGGCCCGTCGAAGGGCCACCTTTGCTAGCGCTTCTTTCACCTGACCTGCCAGTTTGCTGGGCCAAGTGGTGAAGCTGCAACTCAGGAGGGTCAGGCTCAAAACCACCAGAGCCGCCAACAGGATGTAACGCGGATTTCGTTTACTTGTTTTCATATCATCTCTCCTCCGATGCCGGGACAGCTACCTCCACCTTTGCCGGGCGGAGGAGTCCTCCGCGATAGAGGTAGCCTTTCTGCCTTTGTCCCACCACTGTCTCCTGGTCGTCATCACCATCTACTGACTTCGGCGAGCCTTCGGGCCGAGCCTCAGGCCGAGGGCTCAGTCGAGCCGTATCCACAGCCTCGTGATAATAGGGGTCGAAGGGCTGACCTATGGCCTCCAGAGGTTCCACACCCTCCTGGCTCAGCAGGCGTTGCAGCTCTTGATAAGTGAGTCTTACTCCATCGCGGAAGCCATCGCCGGAGTGAGCCAAGGCCCGTTCCAAATTATCGGCCACAGCCAGAAAGGCGCGCAGAAGACGCTTTTTCTCTTCCTCAGCTTGATCAGCATAGCGGCGCTCCAGCCGCTTCCTGGTGTTCTCCAGTTCGGCTGCTGCCCGAAGGTACTTGTCTTTATACTCGGCCGCTTCCTCCCGGATCGCTTCCGGTTCGTCTTCCGGGGACAACTCATCTTTCTCCTCAGGGGCTACCTCGTCTTGTGTGGCCTTAGGCTCATCGTCGTGGCGGAGGGTGACAGCTATCCGCACGTTCTTTTCGCTTTTGTCAGACATAGCTTCATGACCTCAGGGTTTGGAAGCTGGAGGTTGGAGATTAGGAATTAGAGGTCGGAAGGACAATCCAACATCCAACTTCCAATATCCAATATCCAGTATCCAACTACATCTCGCGGAACTCGCCTTCCACCACGCCTTCGTCCCCTTGTACTGAGCCTGTCGAAGTGCCTCCTGGCTGATATTGAGCCTGGGGCTGGCCATGCATCTGCTGAGACATAGCGTAGCTGGCTTGCTTCAGCTCTTCTGTGGCCCTGCGAATGCGCGCGGCGTCATCAGTTTGCATGGCCTGGCGCAGCTCCTCGATCTTGCTCTCGATGGCCCGGCGGTCAGTATCTGAGACCTTGTCGCCGAGCTCTCGCAGGGACTTTTCCATCTGGTAGGCCAGGCTATCGGCCTGGTTGCGGGTATCAGCCAGCTCGCGCCGCCGCCGGTCTTCGGCCTCGTGCTGGCGGGCCTGCCCCACCATGTTCTCCACATCACTCTTGGAGAGGTTGGTGGATGCGGTGATGGCTATCTTCTGTTCTCTCCCCGTCGCCTTGTCCTGAGCAGCGACGTTCAGGATGCCGTTAGCATCAATATCGAAGGTCACCTCGATCTGTGGAAGGCCCCGTGGCGCTGGGGGGATACCCTCCAGCCGGAAGCGGCCCAGGGTGATGTTGTCAATGGCCATAGGTCGTTCGCCTTGCAGTACGTGGATGTCCACAGCAGTCTGGCCGTCCTCGGCCGTGGAGAAGATTTCACTCTTCCGCACGGGGATGGTGGTGTTGCGCTCGATAAGGGGTGTCCTCACGCCGCCCAGGGTCTCCAGGCCCAG
>JAUWYT010000107.1 GCA_030615705.1 Chloroflexota bacterium | reverse complement strand
AAAAAATCGGAGGTGCACGGCATGGCCCAGCGAGGGGGGAGCGTGGTGAGCCACGTGCGCTGGGCCGAAAAAGTGCTTTCACCCCTCATCGGTCTGGGGGAGGTAGATTACCTCCTGGCCCTCGAGAAATTGGAGGCCCTGCGCTACATTGAGATGCTCAGACCGGGGGGCACGGTCATCGTCAATGATCACAGCATCCCTCCCGTTTCCGTGAGCTCTGGCAGTGATGAGTACCCTGATGACCAGAGGGTGTGGCGCGTGTTGAGCGAAGTTACCGACGATGTCCAACTCGTGCCTGGCGTCGAACTGGCCGAGGAACTGGGCAATGCCCGAGTCAGTAATGTAGTGATGTTGGGTGCCCTTTCCAAGTTCCTCGACATTGCTCTGGATATATGGCTCGAGCTCATCGGTGAGCGAGTGCCTGAAAAGTACGTGGACCTGAATCGCCAGGCATTCTTAAAGGGAAGAATGCACAGTGTAGGCATTCCGTAGGGCAATCGTAGGGCAAACATCCAGCAAGGAACATCAAAAGGTGGTATTATATAATCAGGCATGGCTCATCAAAGGCGATGAGCATCTGTGCATTGGTGCATGTGCTGACAATGGGCCATGCCGTCCACCAATTTCTTCTCCTCCTTTTGATTGAGGGCCAGGGATTAGTATTCCTGGCCCTCTTGGTTTAGGGCCCCAAAATATCCACAATCTGCCAGTTCTTTGATGCTTGCTCCCCACCGACTGCATGTCTATTCCAAGCGAAGCTTCTCGTTGACTGTGCGTCGGATCTCCCCCATGCCCGCTTCCAGATGCGGGTGGGCAAACCAAACGGTAGCAATGCCAAAGAGGCTGCCGGTGATAGTGCGCAGTTGCCAGGTGCTCTCGTAAAATGCAAGGAATTGGCCGAGGCCGTCGATCGCCAGGGGGACGAGTAAGATAAGATAGAGGGCAAAGGGGAGGGGTCTGAGGCGGTGGCGCATCAAGCCAAAGACCATCCCTGCCAATAAAATTGAAACGTACATGGCCGTATCGCGTTGGCAATAGGCCACCTTGTAACCTAGAGCTGGGTTGCCGATGAACGAACGGGCCAGGGAATCGGTAGCGAGCTTCTGTGGCCCCAACAGCTCCTGCAAGGCCTCGGAGGAATAGGCTAGCTGAGGGCCAAAGAGGAAGAAGGAGCGCTGGGGCAACTGGTGGCAGAGCAGCCTATACGCCGTGTATATAATCTTGGCCGGCAAAGTGTATCCCAAGGCCATCAAAGTTGGAGCTAAGAAAGGTAGACCAGCGTAGACGGCCACCGCCAGATTGATCAAGGGCAGCCAGTGCTTAGCCAGCGTGAGCATTAGCTTATCAAGAAATGCCGTTAAGTCCTCAGCGCGCCCTAAGGCGGTCACCCCCGCCATGATTGACTCCTTAGTTCGGTTTGGTCAATGGCGATAAGACTATATCACGAAAGACCTCTCGGGTCAACTTCAGCACACAGTTTGTAACGGCGGACGGCCGTTCGGCTGAGACTTCGGCGAGCCCCTCGGCCTGAGGACCTCGGCTGAGCTCGGTCGAAGCCCTCGGGACGTAGGCTCAGTCGAGCCGCTCAGGCCGAAGCCCTGCCCGCTTGGACAAGCGACCACAGCGGGTCGCCGCTACGAGTCGTTGGGATCTACTGAACTTGTTCTATACGGGATCTCGTTCCCTGAGAGGCTTCAGCCGCTGGCTCACGCCGAACAGACGCCTGAGCGAAAGAGTGCTTGCCAGAACCTGGTGAACGGGGTATAATAGGTCAACCGTTGATAAAGGTCCTTCTTGCCTATACTGGAAAGGGTCAGACTATGCTCAAGAAGAGCATCCTCATGATTGCCAGGATATTGCTAGTTCTGTCCGTCCCCGTCTTCCTGCTGCTGACGAACCTCTACGCCTTGATGTCCCCAGCCTTCTTGCGCTACGAGTACGGGAAGGCGGACTTCCTACCCCCGCCTGGGTTCACAGATGAGCAAAGGCTCATGGTTGCTGAGATGGCGGTCACCTACTTGCGTTCGGACGCTGGCATCGAGATACTGGGGGATTTGGAGGGAAAGGAGGGGGCTCTATTCAGAGAGAAAGAGCTGGCCCATATGGAGGATGTCAAGGTGGTGGCCAGGCGGGCCTTCCTGGCCCACGGACTCTTGGGACTGCTCATCGCCGCCTCGCTAGGCGTTTTGCTGGTAATGCCAGACACCCAGACGCGGATATCTATCTCTCTACTCCAGGGCTCTCTGTTGACCATAGCTCTGCTGGTAGCCCTGGTAGCACTGGTCTATCTCAACTTCGACTGGTTCTTCACCCACTTCCACCTGACTTTCTTCGAGGGCGATTCCTGGATCTTTGACCTGTCGGATACTTTGATCCGCCTTTTCCCCACGCGCTTTTGGTTCGACGCGGCCCGTATCTGGGGATTGTTGACCCTGGGGGAAGCAGTGGCCTTGGGTGGAATAGCGTGGCTGTGCAACAGGCTAACGGATACAATAGCAACGAGGTAAGCAACAGGTTTTGAAGTTTGAACTTTGAACTTCGTCACGCCCCATACTTAGTCAAGCGCAGAGCGTTGGCCATAGCCAAGGGCATCAGGTCTGTAGCCGGGAAGACACCCAATCCCCCGCGCATGCAAGCACGCTCGCCGAAGGCCTTAACCTCGTCGGGACGGCAGTACCTGCTGCGTAATAGAGTGGGCACCGGATGCCAACTGTGACTTTTGAGCAAGGCTGGCGTGGAGTGGTCACCAGTTACAATGAAAACGTCCGGTTCTAGAGAAGCGATAGCCGGTACCACCGCCTCGTCCACGTGCTCGATGACCGAGGCCTTGCGGGCGAAGTCGCCGTCCTCGCCGGCCGAGTCTGTCTTCTTGATATGGAAGAAAAAGAAGTCGTACTCTGCCCAGTGGGTTTTGAGTGTTTCCACTTCTTCCTCCGGTATTTCCCCCGTCTCCAGGATATCCATGCCCACCAGTTTGGCTACGCCGCGGTACATAGGGTAGCTAGCGATGGCTGCTGCTCTAAGCCCGTAAACCTCGGCCATGCTGGGCAGCAGAGGAGTCTGATCCGGGCCCCGCAGCAGAACCATGTTGGCTGGCTGTTGGTCAGCTAGCAGCTCTTGGGCCTGAGCGATCCACTGGTTGAAAAGTTCTGCCGTAGGCTGCGCTTCGGGAATCAGTGCCTCGACCTGTCGAGGAGGTACTCCTAACTGCTGAGGGTCGGTTTCGGTTAACCCGCCCGACAGGTCCTCCCCTCTTAGCACCAACACAAAGCGGTATTCTTTGACCGGTTCGACGAAGGTCTCCACGTCAGGGAGCTGGATCGCCCGCAACATCGCGCATAGCTCCGCGCCCCTCTCGGTAGGGATACGCCCGGCCCGACGGTCGGTGATCAGGCCGTTCTCATCTGCACTGCAGAAATTGCCACGAGCAGCCACATCGCTACGCTCCAGTGGAAAGCCGATTCCGCAGGCCTCCAGCACCCCCCGCCCAATCTCATAGCTCAGCGGATCGTAGCCGAAGAGGGCCAAATGGGCAGGCCCGCTGCCAGGTGTCACGCCTGGCGAGATAGGCACGCTCAGGCCGCAGATTGATTCAGCCGCTAGGGCATCCAAATTCGGCGTACGGGCTGCCTCAAGCTCAGTAGGCCCACCCGGTTCCACCGGCAAGCCCCCCAAGCCGTCAATCACCAGCATCACAATCTTGGTCTGGCCGGCGATGTGTAGTTCTTTCATGAGATCTAAGTTGGCCATCTCGTCTCCTCATAATAAAAATAGACAATGCACAATCCTCAAGAGAGCAAAGAGGAATTGCGCATCGTGACCAGGTTTCCGCCAATGAAGTCATCTTGGCCCTGGAGCGATTTTCTGGCTCGATTATACCATAGATCCTATGATCTCACAAATTCCAACACAGAGGGTATATGATTAAAATCATATACATACATTGTCCGTTATGGTATCATAAGAACGAAATTGGATCTCAACCGGAGATATGACACCATGAGGGAAACTTACTTCGATCACGCCGCCACCACGCCCTTGCTCCCCAAAGTAGTAGAAGCTATGCTTCCCTATCTCAAGGAGCACTGGGGCAACCCCCTGAGCCTGCACCGTTTCGGCGACAGGCCCCGGGAAGCAATGGAGAAGGCCAGGGCTCAGGTGGCTGATCTTATCGGGGCTCAGCCCAGGGAGATCTACTTCACAGCCAGCGGCAGCGAGGCCAACAACATGGCCATCAAAGGTGCAGCCCTGATGAACCAGAAGAAGGGCAAGCACATCGTCGTTTCTGCTATCGAGCACCATTCGGTGCTAAACTCGGCCAAGACGTTGGAGAAGCTGGGCTTTGAGGTCACGGTCGTGCCCGTTGACGAGCACGGCCTGGTGAATCCCGATGATATAGCAGCGGCCATCCGCGAAGACACCACCCTGGTCTCGGTCATGCACGCCAACAACGAGATTGGCACCATCGAGCCCATCGTCGAGATCGCCCAAGCTCTGAAGGAGCGAAGCACCACGAGACACCTTCCCTACATCCACACCGATGCCGTAGCTGCTGCTGGGATCCTTCCCGTGGACGTGAAGGAGCTGGGGGTGGATTTGCTCAGCCTGGCCGGCAATCAGTTTTACGGCCCACAGGGAGCCGGGGCCCTATTCATCCGCAAAGGGGTGCGGGTTATGCCCCTCATAGACGGTGGCATCCAGGAAGGTGGCCGCCGGGCAGGGACAGAGAACGTAGCAGCCATCGTAGGGCTAGGCGCAGCCGCTGAGCTGGCTAAGGCCGAACGGGAGGATTGGGCGAGGCATTTGATTCCCCTCAGGGACCGACTGATAGAGAGGCTAACCACGGAGATAGATCATGTCTACCTCACTGGCCACCCCACCCTACGCCTCCCCGGCCATGTCAGCATCTGCGTGGAATTCATCGAAGGAGAATCCATGCTCCTCTTCCTGAACATGCAAGGAGTAGCGGTCTCCAGTGGCTCCACCTGCACCTCACGCGCCCTCAAAGCCTCCCACGTGCTGACGGCTATCGGGATGCCTGCTGCATTGGCTCAAGGGTCTCTGGTCTTCACCATTGGCAAGGACAACACCATGGAAGATGTGGACTACGTGATGGATGTGCTGCCTCCTATCGTCCAACGGCTGCGACAGATGTCACCCCTGTACAAGGGGGGTTAAAAAGTAAAAGAGGAGAGGAGCCAAATGGCTGTATATAGCGAAAAAGTAATGGAGCATTTCATGAACCCCCGTAACGTAGGGGAGATACCCGATGCCGATGGGGTGGGCACGGTGGGCAACCCCGTGTGTGGTGATATGATGTCTTTCTACATCAAGGTAAACAATGGCCGCCTCAGCGACGTCAAATTCAAGACCTTTGGCTGTGGCGCTGCCATCGCTGTCTCCAGCATGGTCAGCGAGATGGCCCAGGGGATGAGCTTGGAGGAGGCCAAGCAGCTCAATCGTAAAATGGTGGCCGACGAGCTGGATGGTCTACCCCCCAACAAGATGCACTGTTCTAACCTGGGGACAGAGGCCCTCCGCAAAGCCATTGAGGACTACGAGACCAGGCAGGCCAAGAGTAGCGTTTGAGAGGCTTCACAACGAGGGAGGATGGAAATGACGAAAGAAGAAACTTTGGAGCTGGAAGAAGAAAAGGCTTGCTGTTGCCCCTATTGCAGCGGCGACCTGACAATGCCTATGCCCTTCTGCAAGAGCTGCGGGGGCGAGCTACGCTTTTGTGCCCAGTGCAGCGAGCCCCTGCCGCAGAATGCCCAGGTCTGTCCAAACTGCGGAGCAGAGGTAGATTGATACACTGGCGAAGGAAGGAGTTGTGCTGAGATGGAGAAAGAGAAGGAAAAGGTGACTATCGTCGTCTTCAGCGGCGAACTGGACAAAGCCCTGGCGGCTTTTAACATCGCCACCACAGCGGCAGCCATGGGCATGGACGTTACCATGTTCTTTACCTTCTGGGGGCTGAACGCCATCAAGAAGAGCGAAGGACCCCTCAGGAGCAAAGGATTGATGCGCAGGATGCTCAACTGGATGAACCGTGGTGGAAGCAAGCGCTTGAAGCTTTCCAAGTTCAACATGTTGGGTCTGGGCACCCGGATGATTAAGAAGCTGATGCGGGAAGAG
>JAUWYT010000194.1 GCA_030615705.1 Chloroflexota bacterium | reverse complement strand
GGGGGGAAAAGATGGCCAGGGGTTTGAACAAGGTGATGATTATAGGCAGGCTGGAGCGCAGCCCAGAGATGCGCTATACGCCGAGTGGTAGGCCGGTAACCTCTTTCAGTGTGGCTACGAACCGCAGTTGGGTGAACGCCGAAGGCGAGCGGCGCGAGGAGACCGAGTGGTTCAACGTCGTAGCCTGGGGCAACTTGGCCGAAATATGCAAACAGTATCTAACCAAAGACCAACAGGTCTATGTTGAAGGCCGCTTGCAGACCCGTGGTTGGGAGGATCAGAGCGGGAAGAAGCATTACCGCACCGAATTGGTCGCTAATGAGATGGTCATGCTGGGAGAGCGCAAAAGCGCCGAGGCCACTGAAGAGACGCGGGAAGGTGAAGCTCAATCCGAAAGCAGCGAGTTTCCTTTCTAACCGGCCATCATCGGTTGGCTCTCGCTGGGGGGCAAGCTAATTGTACATTGGGAGGTAACTTTGGCGAACGAAGAGACTAGGAACGACGAACAGACGGTACAGAGGGCTAGGGAGCAGAGGCCCCGTCGTGCCCGGAGACGGAGGTTCATCCCTCGTCGCAAGGTATGCGCCTTTTGCACAGGCAAGGTTGATGTCATAGATTACAAGCGGCCCGAACTTCTGCGCCGCTTTCTCACCGATCGAGGCAAGATCAAGCCTCGCCGCCGGACAGGAACCTGTGCCAAGCACCAGCGGCGTTTAGCCGTAGCTATCAAGCGGGCCAGGCACTTGGCCCTTCTGCCCTACGTTGCTGAACACCTTCGGCGCTACAGCTAAGGCGTAGATAAGAGCAGTTGACAGGGCATAGGATGGCCCGTTCCTATGCCCTTTGTTTAGGGGCGATTCTGGAGCATGGCTTGGACACCCAACCTGCGCGGAGGTGGGACCACTTGAGCATCCTGAGCCCTCGGCCTGAGGCTGCGACGCTGAGCGCTCAGCCGAAGCGCTCGGGCCGAAGGCTTGTCAAAGGGTGCGACTTTGCGAGACCCGCATCCTTCGACAGACTCAGGATGCTCGTCATAACACCTGACGTGAGTAGTTATGCTTGCCAATTGAGCAGATGGAATAAGGATGGCCAAGAAGAAGAAAAAGAAGGCTAAGGAACTGACGAAAAAGGAAATAAGGCTCGGCAAGAAAGCCCAACGACAAAGGTGGATCATCCTTGTTGGTGTAGCCATTGTTACCGTTGTTATAGTGGTTTTGCTCGCCTTTGGCTCCTATCAAGAATACATAGTCAAGCCAAGGGGGCCTGTGGCAATGGTGGACGAAGTGCCTATCCGCACGGATACCTATCAGAAGATAGTGCGTTATTATCGCTCTAACCTCAAGAATCAGTTGGCCCTGTTGCAAGACCAACTAACCCGCCTGGATCCAAACGACCAGAGCACCGAATTCATCGCCCAGTACTATCAGCAGCAAATTGAACAACTGCAGAGTCAGTTGGGGGACTCGCAAACGCTTGGCCTACAAGTGCTGGATGACCTGATTGACGACGAATTGATCCGCCAGGAGGCAGTCAGGCGAGGGATAGTGGTCACACCCGAGGAAGTGCAACTCGAGATAGAGACCCAATTCGGCTATGAAAGGAATCCCCCTACCCCCACACCTACGCCCATCACAACTACCCTGACCATAACGCCTACCCCTACCGTAGCGCCCATAACGCTGGACAGATTCCAAGAGCTGTACGCCACCACCCTGAAAGCATTGGGCGAACGGGCTGGCTTCTCCGAAGCGGATTTCCGCCATATCTTTGAGGCCATGCTTTTGAGACAGAAGCTGCAGGAGGCGATGGGTCAGGAAGTGCCCACCATCGCCGATCAGGTACACGCCCGCCAGATACAGGTGGAGAACGAGGAGCAAGCACAGGCGATCCTGACCCTGCTTGGGGAAGGCGCTGATGAGGCGAGCATCTTAGATGCACTCCTTGTCCTTCTGGCCGATACGGAGGAATTAAAGACCGAGGAAGAGATCAGAGCCGAGAAAGATCCCCAGGAGCTCCTAGCCCAACTGACAGAGAGCGAGGACCCCTTCGCCCTACTAGCTCAGAACTTCTCCAAAGACACCGGCAACAAGGATGAAGGCGGCGACCTGGGGTGGATCTCGAAGGGCAGGATGGTGCCAGAGTTTGAGGCGGTGGCCTTCAGCACCCCGCCAGGTGAGACCAGCGGGCCAGTGGAGACCCAATTCGGCTGGCATGTCATCTTCGTTCAGGAAACGGCAGAGGAGCCAGAGCCCCAGGTGCGAGCCAGCCACATACTAGTGGATACCGAGGAACAAGCCCAGGCTATTTTGACCCTCTTGGAGGAGGGCATTGATGACGAGACCGCTTTGTCCGCTCTGGGTGTTCTTATCGAGGCCGAGGTGGCCAAGGCTAGAGCAAGGGAAGAGGAGGCCCAGGAGCTTTTGCCCCAGTTGCGGGAGGACGATGACCCCTTTGCCCTCCTGGCTGGGAACTTCTCCGAGGATTGGAGAAGCAAGGATGAAGGCGGCGACCTAGATTGGTTCCCCACAGGGGAGATGACACCCGAGTTCGAGGAGGCAGCTTTCAGCTTAGCGGTGGGGGAGATAAGCAAACCGATCTCAAATACCATCGGCTATCACATTATCGAAGTCTTGGGACACGAGGAGCGGGAGCTAGCAGCTCAGATCCTGGAGCAACGGAAAACCCAGGCCTTCGAGGACTGGCTCGAGGAACAGCAGCAGTCGGCAGCAGTAGAGCGTTATCGGTCTGTGGACAAAGTGCCTCCTGATACAGAGACAGGACGCTGATGGGCAAGAATAGTCCAGGCATAACTTGCCTGGACTCCTGTGTTTGGCCGTGCCCTAACTCGCCTTGCGCCGGGCCTCGAAGACATTGGGCAGTTGCTCAATCTTGGCCAGGACGCGGCTCAACTGGACAATGCTGCTGATCTCAAGGGTGGCCGTGATGACGGCTGTGTGATCTTTGGCGTAGGTGGCGACGTTGGCGGCACTTATGTTTATCCTCTCCCCAGCCATGATCTCGGTTATATCCCGCATCAGCCCGGTACGGTCATAGGCCAGAACTTGGACCATAACTGGGAACACTCGCTTGATGTCTTCTCCCCAGTCCACCTCGATAAGACGTTCCTTGTCTTCAAGGTAGAGGATGTTGCGGCAATCTTGGCGATGAATGGTTATACCTCGCCCCCGAGTAACATATCCCACGATCTGGTCGCCAGGCAAAGGGTGACAGCAGCCGGCCAGCTTGGTGAGCAGATCGCCCACTCCCCTAACCGTAACCCCGGAAACCAGCAAAGGTGGTGGAGCAGCTTCTGGCAGCTCCACCACCTCTTCTGCCCTCTCGGCCTGTACTAGTTTGGCGGCTATCTGTTGAGCGTTGATGTCGCCATAGCCAATAGCCGCCAAGAGGTCATCGACCTTATCGAATTTGAAGAGCGTGGCAATCTCCTCGTAGCTCTTTTGGTCGAGTCCCAGGCGTTTGAGTTCCCTTTCCAGGAGTTCCCGTCCCTGAGCTACTGTTTCTACTCGATCCTGTCGTCTGAACCATTGGCGGATCTTCTGTCGAGCTCTTGATGTCTTAATGTAGCCGAGGTGGGGGTTGAGCCAATCGCGGCTGGGCCTGCCACGTTTGGCGGTCAAAATCTCCACCTGATCGCCGTTTCGCAGTTGGTAGTCCAAAGAGACCATTTGACCGCTAACCTTGGCCCCACGGCAGCGGTGGCCGATCTCGGTGTGGATGTGATAGGCAAAGTCTATGGGAGTGGAACCAGTCGGCAGGTCAATGATATCACCTTTGGGAGTGAAGGTGTAGACGCGATCCTGGAAGACGTCGCTTTTGACCGAATCAATGAACTCCCAGGCATCGGTTACCTCCTGCTGCCACTCCATTAGTGAACGCAGCCAGGCAATCTTGGCCTCAAAGGCGACATCGCGCCTCGCGTGTTCCTTGTAACGCCAGTGAGCAGCTATACCAAGCTCAGCTCTACCGTGCATCCCGTGGGTGCGAATCTGGACCTCCAATGGCTTGCCATCGGGTCCAACTACAGAGGTATGGAGGGATCGGTACATATTGTCCTTGGGGGTAGCTATGAAGTCGTCGAACTCGCCGGGGATAGGGCGCCATAGGCTGTGCACAATTCCCAGCACGGCATAGCACTCGCTAACTGTGTTAACGATGATGCGTACGCCCCGCACGTCGTGGATCTGATCGAAGGACAGGCCTTTGCGGTTCATCTTCTCATAGATAGAGTAAATGTGTTTGGGCCGTCCTGAAATCTCGGCTTCTAGGCCCTCTTTCTCGAGTCTCCTCTCCAAGGCCTCAATGATGTGTGCGATGCGCCGCTCTCGGTCGGCCCTCTGTTCATCGAGCAGGGCCGCGATCTCCCGATACTTTGGGGGGCTCAGATAACGAAAACCTAGGTCCTCCAGCTCCCACTTCATCTG
>JAUWYT010000071.1 GCA_030615705.1 Chloroflexota bacterium | reverse complement strand
ATCTTGGCAGCAGCCAGGGTAGTTGGGAATATGACCCTTCTAACGGCTTAGATAACAGCTTTAAGCATATCGCCGATGATGTATACCTAATCTCTTATCAAGGCCCCTCAAGCTATGGGTGGGCAAGGACAGTTCCAATAGCGGCAGACGGCACCATTGGAACAGAGGTCGATAACCTAAATTTTATCGAGGTGGCTATGTCGGAGAACGATTGCCTGGCGGTCACAGAGGGCGTTTATGTGGTCGCCTACAAGGGCTCCCCGGGCACGATCAAGAGCATGGGGACTCCAGCTGCGCCTGCCGGTATGCGTGGCCTGAACCCCGCCTACTCTCTGATCCTCTAAAGGACTGAACATGCCCTTACAGCAACCCCCACGAATAGCAGACAATGCGCCGGACGATACAGCCCCAATCAATGGCAGGGGCTACCACCGAGCGGTAGCCTTTGGCGTAGACTCGAGATATGCCTATGCCTGGGGTGGTGGCACTGGTTCTGGCAACGAGTCCAAACAGATTTGGAGATACGATTTCGACACCGACACCTGGACGAAGACCGGGCTTGCTTTGATGCCAACAGCGCGGGGGCGGTTCTACTATTACAGGTCATGTGGTAGTTATCTTAACAAGCTTATAGCGACAGGTCAGCGGCAGCCAGGCTCATACGTTCTCACGGACATTTATGACATCGACGCTAATGGTTGGACGGCATGTCCAAATCTTCCAGGGGCAGATGCATGGGGTCCTGTGGGTTGTTCAGCAGGACAGTATTTCTACATGCTTCAAGGGGCAAACACCCGTTGGCTTTACCGCTTGGATATCACCAATCCCGCCGCCGGGTGGACAGTTCTCACAGCCCCACCCGCTTCGATAGGCTTAACCTACATCGGTGCGGCGATCCAATGCCCAGTCCAGACAGACCGAATTGTGGTCTTTGAGCGAGACAATGGTGGGATTCACTGGTATAGCATATCAGGGGACTCCTGGACTGACCTGGGAGACATCTTCCCCCCAGGGGCAGCTAGTGGGCCGCATCTAGTATTCAGCGTACCCGACTACGGGATAATTGCTGGCTGCCTGGCTGCCCCAGATTATGATACGATCGTCCTCTATAGACTCGACTGGGCGACGCCCTCATTTATAGAGGAGACTACCTGGCAAGACACAGACTGGAGTTCAGTTTATTTCAACATGCGGGCTGCCTCTATAGACATCGGTGGCGGGCGCACCAGGGTGATTTTCGGCTCTAGCATGACCGGTCAAGCCTTTCCACCGAATCCGGCTGAGAAGTGGTGGGGAGGCCCGGCCTATGAGCCCGCGGGCATGGTGGGCCTGAACCCCGCCTACGCTCTGATCCTCTGAAAGGAAAAAGACAGATGCACTTCCCACCAGGACGCAACTGCTGCTACGGTGGCAGGCTGAGGGACATATGCTGGATCTGCGCCGCCCGGCTGATCCTCTGGCTGCTCTATGTGATACCCAGGGACTTCATAAAGCGGGACGGGATCTGGGACCCGACGATACGGCCGGGGTTTGTGCTGCACCCGGGGCCCCGAGGAGAAGAACATGGCTGAGATACTAGCGGTCACCGTCACTTTCAGCGCAGCGGAAACGCTCGGCTTCGGGATGGCCCTGCTAAAGGCGGGTGTCCCGGTAGCCGAGTGGCCGCACACAGGAACGGAGGGCTACGCCGCCTGGACGATCCCCGAGCGCACCGTGGGCCAGGTGATCTGCTTGGGCTTCCACGTTCCCCCGGTCGAGGCAGATACCCTGGTCGTCAGGCTGAGGGAGGCAGACTACCGCCACCGCATAGCTGTCTGGGGGCCGGAGACCCCCACGGGCCTGCCGTATGAGCAGTGGGGCGAGCCCCTGGCAGAGTTTGATCTGCCGGCCCAGCCAGCGCCACCACTCATGGAGTTCACCTATGAGCTGCCGGCAGCGCCAGCGCCACCTGCTCCGCCGCCCGAAGAGGTCCCACCGCCAGAGGAGGAAGTACCGGCGTTCCCGGTCAAGTGGCTCGCTATCGGAGGGGGCATCCTGGTAGGGGGCTTGGCCATCTATGGCGTTGTCAGGGCAAGGAGGAAGGGAAGATAGGGAGGAACGTTCTTCCCCCGAATGAGGCTAGGTCAGATATGAGCTGATCAATTTGCCCCAGCCAACCTTTTTCAGGAACGGGATGGGCGAATGGAACGCCAGCATGTGCCAAATGCGATCTCCCCAGCTTACGCCCCATAAATCCCATTGTCGCATCTTCCATCTGACTGCATCCGCGACTATATGCTTGAGTGACTCCTGTCCACGGTCACCATATCTGCGCTCTGCCAAGGCGAGGAGCTTCTCTTTCTCCTCTTCGCTCATATGGAGTGTAATTTGGATTTTGAACCTCCTCTCCGCTGCCGCCGCGGTTCCTGTCTCCCTCGCACATGTTCCCTCCTTCCAGATTCTTTCTCCCACCTGGGGTTCCTGATGGTTATCTCGGCGTGGCACTTCGGGCAGTCTACAGCCCAGCGCAGGGAGAGGCTGTTGGACTGGGGAGGATTACGGAGCTTGGTGCGGCACCCCGGGCATATCCCCACGAAGGCCCTGGGAGCGGTGGTCTTGCCGACGATGGAAAGGATCTGTTTCCTCGAGCCGGACACTAAGATGTCCATTATGGTGGGGCCTCTGCCAGCATCTCCTCGAAGAATACGGTGGCCACCTCCTCGGCGTGGTTGTCGTCGGAGACGGTGAACCTGATGGCGAGGAGGGAAACAGAGGTGCCCTTCTCTCTCACCCACTGGAGGATATCCTCCAACACCTTTTCAGCGGTCTCGTCAGAGAAGACGCGGCCCTTGGCATTGGCCAGATCGTATTGGCGCATTGGTGCCTCCCTTCAACTCGGGCTCTACAGATGAACGGCGCCGTGCTTCTCCACGGCGGCCGCGTAAATCTCTCCCCGCCTTCGGTAGTACTCCTCCTCGCTGGTGCCCCTCCTCAAGAGGTAATTCGCCCTCAGACCCCACATCAGGGTGTCGAAAACGTGGGCATTACTGCGGAGCTCGTCGATGACGAACTGCTTGACCTGTGGCCACTCGTCATTGGGGACGTCCGCGCAGTGGTTCATCACCTCAGCGGCCAGGCGCCCCGACTCGGTTTCGAGGTGTATGTTGATATCGCCCATGTTTCCCCTTTCTATGCCCTCTCCCAGGGCTCCCGCCAGGGCAGCCCCACCGCCGCGAAGACCTCGGCCTCAGTCTGGCACACGATCTCCCGGCCATCCTCCCTGGTGAAGCCGCTGCCGTAGGCATGGAACCTGAGGCCGCGCTGGATGGCCCTGGTGGCGATCTCCTTGTTGGTGGCCTCTCCACCAGTCCTCACCACCAGGGCCACCGCCCACCGGTGGCCATCGGTGCTGAAGATGTCTACCCCGATACCAGAGGCGACATGCACCAGGAGCTTATTCCAACGCCCGTACACTTTGCTGCCCAGCTTGTTCAGCCGGTAGTCCAGGATGCCGTCGGCGATGAGGTCCCTCACCCTCTCGTCGAGGAGGTTCTTCCACCCTTCGTACATCGGGATGCACAGGAACTCGATATCGCCAACCCACTGCTTGCGCCGGCGAAGGCTGCCCACCACCTCGATGCGCTCGCAGCGGCCCCAGAGCCTCAGCTCCAGGTCCCGGGCTACCGCCCAGGCTGTGTCTGCTCTAACCTTGGTGCGGCCCGTCATCAAGGCAGCTCTTTACCCGAGCTTGTAGCACAGCACGGGTGACCTCGACCAGGATCACCCCAACGCCGGCGCCAACGATGATGCCAGCGATGAAAGCAGGAATCAGAACCCACCATGGTATCATTCTCGCCTCCTTACTTGACAGTGAAGGGCTGCCCCCCTTTACACAGGGGGCAAGTCTCAGGCCGCCAGGCCAGTATCGTCTTCTTTATAATGGCCACCAGGGGGCAGTCAAGGGCGACGCCCTCCGAGCGGTCGAGCACCAGGAGGCAGCCCGCTATCTCCCCTCCCGCCTCACGGACAGCCCGCACCGCGCTAGTGAGGGAGGCGCCCGTGGTCACCACATCGTCCACAACGAGAAGCCTCTTGCCGGTCATCGGGCGCCCCCGGTGGATAAGGAGGCTGCCGCCGACCTCGGTCATGAGATAGAAGGGCAGGTGGAAGCCGTAGGGCGCCGCCAGGGCAGCAGCGAACATGCCACCGCCGCGCCCAATGCCCGCCAGGGTGTCGAACTCCCAGGGCGCGCAGAGCTCGGCGGCGGCGTGGGCAAGCTTTTTGCTGAACTCATAGTCGCTGAAGGCTCTCTCGAGGTCCCAGAACTCCGCCGTGTGCCAGCCTGAGTGGAGGCGGAAGTGCCCTGTCCGTATGACGCCGAGCTTTTTGAACGTGCTTATCGCTATCGTCATCTATACCCTCCCGAATCTCCCCGCCGCCGCCCTCAGCGCCTTCATTGGGTCGGCGTCGATGCACAGCCGGCGATCTGCATAGAGGTCGTCGGTGATTTCGAGGTGGTAAATCAGCGTTGCCCTGCCGGCCACCCAGTCGCCGTTGATCAAGGGAGCCAGGAAGAGCTCGTGGTCTTTTATGAGCTGGAAAACCTCATCTGCGCTAGACATCTATCTTGTCCAAAGGCAGCAGCCTCAGCTTGATGGCCTTCACCACAACCGCGGTGCGGGACCTCACCCCCAGGCTGGCCATCGCCCCGCCGATATCGTGCTCGACAATCTTGTCCCTGAGGTGCAAACGTGCTGCTATCTGTTTCGTCGTGCGCCCTTCTCCGGCCAGGCGGAGGATCTGCAACTGGCGGTCTGTGAGCTCAGCCGTCACATCTCTCCTTCACCCTTTTACGGAGCACGGCCCCAGGTTCGTTAATTCTTGAACCGGTGGCAAGCTCCCGCTGGACCTCGTTCATCTCCTCCAGGATGATCTCCAGGGGATACTTACGGCAGAAGCGAAGGGCATCGGTGAATCCCCAGCCCTCCAGCTGTCGGGCCATGCTCTCCACCACCTCAGGGGGGTGCTCCGGCAGAGGCTCCGTCTCGCCGATGATAAAGATGCCTGACTCTGTGTGAATGAGCTCGGGCGCTCTGGGGGGGGCCCCACTTTGTGGATAACTCTGCTGGCGTAGCTTCCCCCGGCGGCCAGAGGGTGCCCCACTTTGTGGATAACTCGGCTCCCCCCCTACAACCCCCCCTGGCCCCCCGGGCCCCTCCCCAGATGGGTGATGGTGTACATCTCCCTCTAGAGATCCACCCATCCCCCATCCATTAGGGGCCGACTTATCCACAGGGGGGCCCGGTATTTTTTCAGTATTTTCCCCAACTTCGGGGCCGTGTCTGCGCCTAGACATAACAGGGTGGGGCCCCTCTCCTTCGGCGGGAAAATCGGGTGGGGCCCCCCTGTGCATAACTTTGGGGCCTTTTGAAGCTGGCCAGGGGGGCCCCACCTTGTGGATAACTTCGTCGCCGAGGACCCCCGGGTCGGGGATAGAGAGCGCCCCCGGCAGGTCCGCTCTGGTGGGACGGTGGCGAACCAGCCCCACCGCCCCACCGAGTTCCCTAAGCGCCCTGTCCAGGCTGCCCTTGGAGACCCCGGTGGCTTCTTGGAGCTCGCGCCGGCTACCCCGGAGCTTTAGCCTGCGGTCACCGCGGCGGTCAACGAAGGGTTTTCCGTGCTGTCGAAGGAGATCGAGTATCCTGGTAGCTGCCAGCGAGAGCATAGCTTCTCCTTTCTTCCGAAATCGTTAGAACCTGCCCCCGATGATGGTGCGGGCCAGGAGGTTCGCCCCCTCTATCGCCTTGAGGTAGGGCATGGCCTCTTCCAGGGTCGCGAAGGCGGTAGCGTGATTCTCTACATGGAGCTGGCCGCTGCAGATCCCGCACCAGCGGTTGAGGATTCCGCGGGCGAAAAGCTCTTCGCCGCGGCGCTCGGCCGTCTCGGCGGTGTCCTCTTGATCATCCCAGGCTACGGCGATAGCGGCATGCCGGTTGGGGCAGAGCCATTGGGTCAGCCAGATCAAAGCATCTTCTCCTGGGCGATGTGGGGGTAGACCTTTTCGAGCTCGCGCTTGGCGTCCTCGAGGGTGCGCCGGGGGTCGGCGGCGAGCCACTCCTGGACGGAACCCTTCCGGAGCCCGTCGCAGACCTTCTGGGGCGAGAGGCCGCTCTTGTTAGCCCATGTCCAGAAGTCAGTCCAGGCGGCCTGGGAGATACCGAGGTCGCCTTCCTCGGGCGGGGACGTGGGGTCGCGGGGGGCGGTCCTCGCGATTTTTTCGTGCGTACGTTCCACCCCCGTCTGGTGCTCTTCCTCCCCCTCCTCCTCCGCCAGAGGCACCACCTCGGCTTCCTCTACCTCGTGCGCCTCGGCCTCGATAACCTCTGCCTCCTCTGCCGCGGGCAAGTATTGCTCGTCCATGACGGCGAGGCCTTGGGGCATCTCACCCGGGAAGAGGCGGTCGAGCGCCTGCCTCTCGCTGCGGATGAAGGCCATGTTCTCCTTGGTGTTCCCCACTTCGGTGCCCTGGGGGGTGGTCGTCTTTAGCCACTTGCCGTATCCCGGGGCGCTGTTGCCCTGGCTGCCGGCGACCCTGGTGAAGGCCACGATGTGGGCGGAGTCCACGTAGCCGAAGATCTTCTCCTGCTCCTTCGGGGTCATGATGCGGGGGCCGTCGATGTAGCTGTAGCGGCCCCTGCGGGAGGCGAGGAGCCTGGTGGCGCCGATGCCCATGATCTGTGCCCAGGTCACGCCGATCACCTTGCCCTGCTTGTCCTTCTTCTTGTAGGCTACCAGGTAGAGGTGCTTGGCCAGGGGGTTGAGGCCGTAGGCGGCGCACGTCAGGGCGGCCTTGGCCACGTCCACGGCGGGCGCGTCCGGCCAGCACGTGGTCAGGATGTAGGTAGCCTGCTCCTTGGTCAGCGACGTCACCCCCACGTATCGTGCCAGCGCCGCCGTCTTCTCCGCTCCGAGCTGCTGTGCCATTCTGTGAACCTCCTTTCTCGCTCTCCAGTCGTCGAGCTCCTGCTCAATCTCTTCTTGGCTGAGGCCGGCCTGCTCCAGGCGCCGCCGCGCAGGGTGCTTCGGCCTCACGAAGCCCTCGTGGGTCCTGTCCCTCGAGCAGACAACAACGAGGCTGCGACGCTCGGGAGACCAGGGCATGACGAGACCTCCCCCACACCAGCAGACATACTCCTCGATGATCTTCTGCCCCTCGTCAAACTCAACCTCGATCATCCTTTCCCTCCACGGCAGCCAGCTCCTCGATGTCCGCTATGGACTCCAGGAGCTTCATCACACGAGGGAAGTTACTGGGGACGGACC
>JAUWYT010000126.1 GCA_030615705.1 Chloroflexota bacterium | reverse complement strand
GTGTCCTGAGCCCTTTGTCCCTGGGCCCTGTACTTGTCGCCCTTGGTCCTTTGGCCCTGTACTCAGGCCGTACAGGACTAAGTGCCCAAGGACAAAGGGTCCAGGACAAGTGCCAAAGGACCAGGGGCCTGTCGAAGGGCGGTGAAAAGCAGCATGAGATGGCCTCTCCCTAAACCTTCGTGTCTTCGTGCCTTGGTGGTAAGAAAGAATTTGCGCGATCCGTGCAAATGTTGCAGGGTAATACCATATGATGAAGTCGTAGAGCACCCTTTATGGGCGAGGCATTCTACTTATCATGAAAAACAACGAGACGCTGTCCAGAATTGTCAATCTCGCTCACGCTAATTCCAAAGAGCTTGTACGCTTTCTCAAATTCGCCGTGGTGGGCACGCTGGGGGCGGTGATTGATTTCGGCACCCTCAATCTACTCATCCTGGCCTTGGGCTCCAGCAAGATGCTGGCTAACACCTGCTCGTTCACGGTGGCGGTGATCAGCAACTTTATCTGGAACAGGCTGTGGACGTTTCCCGAATCGAGGGACAGGCCCATCGCCCCTCAACTCCTCCAGTTCTTCCTGGTCAACGTCGGCGGCTTGCTGCTGAACCAGGTCATCTTCCTCAGCCTGGATGCCTGGGTACTGGGAGAAGCGGGCGCGTTGGCGGCTCCGATGGCAGCGTTAGCCCTCAACGCTGGCCTGGCCCACTACGAGTTGGCCTATAACTTGTCCAAAGCGGTTGCCACCATCATCGTGCTGTTCTGGAACTTCGGCCTTAATCGCCTTTGGACCTACCGGGGGATTTAGCATTGCGCATCGGCATTGATTACACGGCTGCTGTCCAGCAAGGGGCCGGCATCGGGCGCTATACACGGGAGCTGGTGAGGGCGCTGGCGGAGCTCGATCAGGGTCACGATTATGTCCTGTTTGCAGCGGCAGGGGGACAGCCACTAGTGGACACACCCTGGCCGCCCAATTTTCAGATGCGTTCGCTGCCCCTCTCCGATCGCGCCCTGGCTATCCTGTGGCATCGCCTGCGATTGCCCCTCTGGGTGGAGCTGGCCACCGGCGCGGTGGACATCTTCCACTCGCCCGACTTCGTCCTGCCGCCGGTGCGCCGGGCCAAGACCCTGGTCACCGTCCACGACCTCTCCTTCATTCGTGTGCCGGAGTGCGCCGACGCCAACCTGCGGGCCTATCTGAACAGAGTAGTCCCCCGCTCCGTGCACCGGGCCGATCTGGTGCTGGCCGACTCGCAGAGCACCAAAGACGACCTGGTAGAGCTGCTAGGGGTGGAATCTGACAGGATCGAGGTAGTCTATCCTGGGGTGGAAGAGCGCTTCCGTCCCATCAAGGATCGGACCCTCTTGGATGGAGTGCGAAAGCGATACAACCTGCCCCCTCGATTCATCCTTGGCCTGGGCACCCTTCAACCCCGCAAAAACTTCACCCGCCTTATCCAGGCCTACTCATTACTCATTACTCATTACCCATTCCTCCACCTGGTCATCGCCGGAGGGAAAGGCTGGCTCTACGAAGAGATTTTCGCCACCGTCGAACGACTGGGCCTGGAGGAGAAGGTCATCTTTCTCGGCTTCGTGGCCGACCAGCACCTGCCCGCCCTCTACAACCTGGCCGACCTGTTCGTCTTCCCCTCCCTCTACGAGGGCTTCGGAATTCCGCCCCTGGAGGCCATGGCCTGTGGCACGCCGGTGATAACCTCCGACGCCTCCTCCCTGCCTGAGGTTGTGAGCGAGGCGGGGCCGATGGTGGAGGCCACAGACGTGGAGGCCCTGACCGAGGCCCTGAAGCGAGTTCTAAACGATAATACGCTGCGGGAGGGGATGATGGCCAAGGGAGTAGAGCAAGCAAAGAAGTTCACCTGGGAAAAGGCAGCGGCGAAGCTGCTAAGCCTGTATGAGGCAATATCCAATATCTAATATCCAGTAGCCAAAATGCAATCTAGCGAACGAGAAATCTTAACGCCGAAGTTCTGCCCCCACTGTGCTGGCCAACTGGCCCCCAAGGTGATTGACGAGAGGGAGCGCCTGGTCTGTCAGGAGTGCGACTTCATTTTTTATATCAACCCCAAGGTGGCCGCAGGCACGCTGATAGAGGACGAGGGGCGAGTCGTCCTGGTGCGGCGAGGGATCGAGCCCCACGTTGGCTCCTGGACGCTGCCGGCGGGCTTCACCGAGTACGGCGAAACTATCGAGGAAACGGCCATACGCGAGTGCCGCGAGGAGACGGGGCTGGAAGTGGAGCTGGACGACCTCCTGGGCGTATATTCTGTCAACAGTGACTTCTACGGGCATTTGGTCCTGGTGCTCTACTCTGCCCACGTGGTGGGCGGAGAGCTGGCGGCTGGCGACGATGCCAGCGAGGCCGGTCTTTTCGCGCCCGCCGAGCTGCCGACAGACATGGCCTTCCAGGCCCACTGCCAGGCATTGCGCGATTGGAGAAAAACTATCGAGGAGAGTGTGAGGTGAAGAAGATGAACACAACTACTATCATCATGATCGCTCTGGCCGTGATCCTGACCGTCGCTGCCTATTTTCGAGGCGGCGTTCACCTGGCCGGCCTGAAGTTGGGCGCCAAGACCATCTGGGACAACCTGCTCCTGTTATTGGCCTCCTTCGCTGTGGCCGGCCTGGCGCGGGTGCTGATCCCGAAAGGGTTGATCAGCCAGTGGTTAGGAGCTCAGGCAGGATTCAAGGGCATCCTGTTGGGCTGTATAGCCGGTGGCATTGTGCCAGGCTCGCCCTACTCCGTCTTTCCCATCATCGCCTCTATCTACGAGGCCGGAGCAAGCATCGGCACCATCGTGGGCTTTATCACCGCCTGGTCTCTTTGGTCAGTAAGCCGCTTGCCCTTAGAGCTGTCCATCATCGGACCCAAGGTCACTCTGGCTCGCGTCCTCTCCACCTTGATCTTCCCACCAATCGCCGGCCTTATCGCCCACCTCTTCTTCACCAAGATATAGCGAGGAGGTAATTATGACTCCATTTGACTCTGAGGTGCTAAAAAGCGGCAAGACGAGAGAACGACGAGAGCGGGCTTTGGCCGTCCTATCCGCGGCCCTGGAAGCAGTGGATCCCGTCAATGCCATCAAACGACAGATGTCCCTTTCAGACGAGACCTTGCGCACACGTTCGTCCTGGACGAAGTACAGGGTCGGCCAGCGAATTTACGACCTTGGTCGCTACCGAAATATCTACGTCATCGGCGGGGGTAAGGCTGGCGGCTCCATGGCCAAAGCCGTCGAGGAGATCCTGGGTCAGCGGGTGACCGCTGGCCTGGTCAACGTCAAGTATGGCTATGGGGCCCAGACCGAGATCATTCACCTCAACGAGGCTGGCCATCCCATCCCCGATGCCGCCGGGATGGCTGGAACAAGGCAGATGGCGGAGTTAGCACGTAAAGCCACGGCCAGGGATCTGGTTATCTGTCTCATCTCGGGCGGCGGGTCGGCTCTGATGACCTTGCCCGCAGAGGGAATCACCTTGGCAGACATGAAGTCGCTGACCGATGCCCTCCTGCGCTGTGGGGCCACGATCAACGAGATCAACGCCGTGCGCAAGCACCTCTCCCAGACCAAGGGGGGGAACCTGGCTCGCCTGGCCTACCCTGCCGAAATCGTTTCCCTCATCCTCTCCGACGTGGTGGGAAGCCCACTAGACGTCATCGCCTCGGGGCCGACCGTTCCCGATACGACTACTTTTGCCGATTCCAACGGCGTCATCGAGAAGTACGGCCTGCTTGAAGATCTCCCCAGGCCAATAGTCGAGCGCCTGCAGCGGGGCAAGGAGGGCCTCATCCCGGAAACACCCAAAGAGGGCGATGAGACCTTCACCCGAACTTACAACCTGGTCATCGCCAGCAATGAGGTTGCCGCTGAAGCGGCCATTGCCAGAGCTGAAGAGTTAGGGTTCCGCTCCTTGCTGCTTTCCACCTTTGTGGAGGGCGAGGCCAGAGAAGTAGCCAAGGTCTTCGCCGCCATTGCCAAGGAGATCCTCAACTCGGGCCGCCCGCTGTCCCGACCAGCCTGCGTGGTAGCCGGCGGGGAGACCACAGTCACCGTCCATGGCGATGGCCTTGGAGGTCGCAACCAGGAGATGGCCCTCAGCGCTGCCCTGGAGATAGATGGCCTGGAGGATGTCATGATAATACCCCTGGCCACCGATGGCACCGATGGGCCTACCGACGCGGCTGGAGCCATCGCCGACGGCTCCAGCCTGCGGCGAGCCCAGGAGGCAGGCCTATCGGCCACTCAGTATCTGGCTAACAACGATTCTTACCACTTTTTCCAGAAGCTGGGTGATCTACTCATCACCGGGCCGACCAACACCAACGTTAACGACCTGACCTTCACCTTTGTCTTTTAGAAAGCAGATCATGAAGAGATTTGTTCCCTTAGGGATCGCCCTCGTCCTGGTTGGCTATTGGGGACCCTGGGTAAATCACAAAACGGCCGCTCTGGTGCTGAGCGGCCTGGACATGGCCGAGTTCGTCAAATTCCTGCCTGGCGTGAGGGCCGGCACCGAGTTTATGATCCGCGAGCTTTTTTGCTTGCCCCCTTTGGCCACGTCCCTCTGCCTGGCCCTGATAGGTGGCAACCGGCGCCTGCGCTATCCCCTGTGGGCCAGAACCATCATGGTGATAATCGCTATCGTGCTCGCGATTATCGTCCTGCCCCCCTACCCGTTCGTCCTCCAGGCTCTAAGCTCAGACGAATTTCGTCGGCAATTCTTGGCGGGGGCAGGTTGTTTGGCCATCATCGCGGCATCCCTGTTCTATCGCCGTCTGCCGAGCGCCATAGTGGCTAGCCTGCTGATAGTTGTCTCCCTCGCTGGGGCAATCCTCCCCTTGTGGCAATTCTTCTCCATTCGCAGCGCCTTGGACAGGGTTTACGGTCAGCCCATCCACATCGGCTGGGGGCTCTGGCTGACAGCAGCAGGGTTCCTGGTCATTGCGGGGGCAGGAGCAGGGATGGTCGTAGGTCAGAGGGTAAGAAAGTAAGCGGGCCACCACCCACGGCAGCACCGACATGCGTAGCGGCGCGCTGGAGGCGACGTTGACAGTGGCGTAGATTTACCGTATCGTAGGGGCGGCCCTGTCCTGAGCGTAGTCGAAGGGCCTTGGCAGAGAGCCGACATTTCCGTATAAAAGCATTATGCGGAAATGAGTCCTTACAATCATCAGCTAGGCTGCTCAACAATACTATGACCAACTACCTCCGACCAATTGATACCAAAACTCAAGGGCCAAGGTATGACGTTACGCCACTGTTCGAAATCCTTGCGCAGGAAGACCATGAACCCGATTCGGGTCGTCCAGTTTGGCCTCGGCCCCATCGGTCAGGCCTGCATCGAGGTACTCCTGCAGAAGCCCAGCATCGAACTCGTCGGTGGCATAGACATTGATCCTCAAAAAGTTGGTAAAGACATTGGGGAAATCTGCGGCTTGAATAAAAGCCTCGGCATCGCCGTGCGCGGCGATGTGGCGGCAGCTCTCGCTGATTGGCGTCCTCAAGTCGTGGTGCATACTACCCTCTCGTTCTTGGATCGCGTCGAAGAACAACTGGCGACTATCATCCGTGCCGGCGCTCATGTCGTCTCCTCAACTGAGGAGCTGTTCTATCCCTTCCAGCGCAATCCAGAGTTTTGCCAGCGCATTGACACCCTGGCGAAACAACATGGCGTTGCCGTCGTCAGCACGGGCATCAATCCGGGCTTT
>JAUWYT010000209.1 GCA_030615705.1 Chloroflexota bacterium | reverse complement strand
GGCGGGCGGGGGACGTGGTGCGGCTGTTCCTGGGAGAGGCAGCCTGGATCGGCTTGCTGGGTGGCGTCTTGGGGAGTGGGCTAGCACTGGGGGGGTTCGCCGCCCTGTCACCAACCTGGCCAGGAGCGACGCTGTGGGTGGTGTTGGGCGGGCTGGCGCTGCCGGCGCTGGTGAGCGCAGGGGCAGCCTGGTACCCGGCGTGGGCGGCGGCGGGGGAGTTGCCGGTGTCGTCGCTGAACGAGCTGCCCCGGCAGCGGCCGGCGGTGGTGGAGCGACGGCAGGCGGCGGTGCGGCTGGCCGCGGGGTTGGCGGTGGCCGCGTTGGCGATTGGAGGGCTGGCCTGGTGGCGGATGCAGGTGCCATCGCCTGTCCCAGCCGCGGTGGCCGTGCCCCCTCCTGCAACGACCCAACCAGCGGCGATTCTGACGCGAACGGTGACGCCCGGCCCGCCGGTGGAGCCGGCGGCGGTTCACCCGGCGGAGGCGGCCGTAGAGAGCCTGCGTGTGTACCAGGTGGCGCAGGCGCTGATGGAGATGGGCGAGCGGGAACCGGGGAGCGACGCGGCCCGAGAGGCGGCTGACTACGTGGCCGAGGCGTTGGCCTCCTACGGCCTGGCGGTGGAACGGGAAGAGGTAACCATCCCACCCCTGGCGTCGGCGCGCAACGTAGCGCTGCGGGTGGGAGGGGTGAAAGTGATCCCCCAGAGCACAGCAGCTCACCTGAGCACCCTGGCCGGCGGGGTCCTGACCGCGCCACTCCGTCTGGTGGCCCCGGCGGCCCTGCCGCCGGTCAGAGCGGTGGAAGGACAGGTGCTGGCGGTGACGGAGACAGCCGGCGAGGATGGGACATTGCCCGGTCTGGCGGCGCTGCTTACGGCCTACCCGCCCGAGGCATTGACGGCCGCCATCAGCCTGCGACCTGGGGATACTATCGCGCTGCAGGACGCCCTGGTCACTGCTGAAGGGGAGGCGACCCTCACTCTCGAGGGCTGGTACCGGCGTGAGGGCGGACGGACGGAGAACATCGTGGCCACGCTGCCGGGGACGGCACACCCCGAAGAGGAAATCTGGCTGGTAGCCGTGCGGAACGCGGAGGGATGGGAGCCGGACGCCGACGGCGGGAGCACGACCACGGCGCTGCTGCTGGAACTGGCGCGGGTCTTCAGTCGGCAGCCCCTCACCCGCACCATCCGCTTCGTCTCCCTGGGGAGTGAACAGGCGAGACGCTTCCTGAGCAGCCGGGCCTTTCTGCAGGCCCACCAGGGCGAACTGGAACGGGTGATCGCCGTGCTGGATCTGGGGACGGTGACGGCAGGAGAGTATCTCCTGTTCGGCTTCCGTCAGGCCGGGCAGCCTCCCTGGCGAGCCATCCCTCCGTCGCTGATCGACTTGGACAACCCGGACGCGCTGGCCTCAGGGTTAGCCCGGCTGCGAGGCGAGACGGTGGGACTATCGCCGAACGAGGTGGAGACGCCCGGCTGGTTGCTGGAGATGGGCCAGGCGGTGGCCGACGAATTGGGCTACCCGCTGGCGCAGGTCGCATTCAGGGGTAGCGAGTTGGCCTTCATGCAGGCTGGGCTGCCGGCGGCCCGGCTGGCCTGGGGGATGGAAGATGGCATGCCCGATCTCCAGGCTGAACCGCTGCTGCGGGTAGACCGGCTGGAGAAGAGTGCCGCCCTGGCCTACGCCCTGGTGGGACACCTGGCGGAAGAGGGACGGGGCGAATGAGAATCGTCCGCCCAAGCCTTTGGTCTGAGCGGCGATTTTGATTTCAGTGGATAGCCTGCCGCACACGCTTGGACAGAACACCGAACTCTGCGCCGTATAGCATCTCGAGGCGGCGGGGCCGGTGCAGAGGAACGGAGAAGGTCGCTTCGATGTGGCCCGGCCGGGAGCTCATGACCAGGATCCGATCGGCCAGGAAGATGGCTTCCTGGATGCTGTGGGTCACCATGACCACTGTCTTGCGCTTCGCCTGCCAGATGCGCAATAGTTCCAGGTTCATGTGCTCCCGGGTTAGGGCATCCAGTGAGCCGAAGGGCTCATCCAAAAGGAGGATGGCAGGGTCGTGAATCAGGGCCCGAGCGATAGCCACCCGCTGCTCCATCCCCCCTGAGAGCTCATGGGGATAAGCATCCTCGAAGCCCTCTAGCCCCACCAGCTTCAGGAGCTCTCTGGCTTGCTGACCAGCTTCTTCAGCTTTCAGGCCTTTGATCTCCAGCGGCAGGGTAACGTTCCTGAGGACGGTACGCCAAGGCATCAGGTTAGCCTTCTGGAAGACGAAGCCGATCTGGCGGCGAGGGGCAGTCAGCAGCTCTCCTCCTATGTAGACCTTACCACTCGTGGGCTGCACCAAGCCGCCTAGAACGAGCAGCAAGGTTGACTTGCCGCAGCCCGATGGGCCTACAATACATAGGAACTCCCCGGCACCAACTTGAAAGGAAACACATTCCAGGGCTTCGAGTGAACGTTGCCCCCCGAGATAAGTCATTGTTATCTCATCGGCTACCAGAACAGGTCCCATAAGCTTGCCTGTAGTTGTAGTTGGTTGAAGGTGCCCGGCACCTGAGCACTACTGGGATTCAACGACGAACTGGTTGGTGAACAGTGTCTCCACGTCTACCTCTGCGTCAATGAGCCCGATCTGGCGCATGAAGCGCTGGGACTCCTCCCAGGCAGCGCGGTCGGAATAGCCCAATCTATCGCCCTGCCAGAACTTTATAGACTCGACAAGGACGGCTTTTTGCAGGGCTTCGCTATCTTCAGCTATCTCGGGCACGTACTTTTTGCAAATGGCGAAGGCTTCATCGGGGTGTTCGATAGTGTACCTTAACCCACGCAGCACGGCTCGGACCAGCTCTTGGACCAACTCCGGCCGCTCAGCAATGGTCTGCTCGTTCGTGATGAGGCCGTTGGAGACCAGGTTGGCGTAATCGGCCACGTACATAACATCTATCGAGTACCCTGCCTGGCTCAGTTGCACCGGCTCGTTCAAAGCGTAGCACACGGCAGCATCCACTCGACCCTCGGTAAGGCTGGCGACCTGGGTGTAGCCGATGACCTGGAGGTTGACCCCGGCTTCGTCTACCCCCTCAGCGTGAAGGAGGGCGCGCCAGCCGATGTAGCTGGCCCCCTCGGTAGCCGGTATCCCCACCCTCTTGCCGACTAAGTCGTTTGCCCCCTTGATGCCTTTCTCTTTCAAAGAGACCACGCACACGGGGAACCGGCGATACCAATTTAGAACGTAGATCACTGGCAGCCCTTGCGCTCGGGCCAGGATGACCTGATCCCCGCTGGCCACAGCGAACTGCAGCTCGCCAGCGCCCACCAGCTTGAGCAGATCCGTCTCCATGCCGTAGTCGATATGGACGATGAGCTTCTCCTCAGAGAAATAACCCCTTTCCTCGGCCACGTAGAAGGGGGCGAACTGGACGTTCGGTATAAAACCCATAGCCAGGGTGATCTCACTTTCTATCGGCGATGGAGGTGTGGCTGTTGGCTCCGTTGAGGTCAAGCTGACGCAACCCCCCAGGGCAAATACGAGAACCAAGACTGGCAGCAGTTTGTTCACCATATCCTCCTCTGACTTCGAGTCCTGTTCAAACATCATCTCCTCCAAGATAGGAGCACGCTTTCCAGGATCGTCACTGAAGCGTAGAGCCCCACGGCAATAGCCACCAAAGTGAAAAGGGCTACGAACATGAGGGGCGTGTCGAAGAGCCCCCGAGCCAGGTTCACCAGGAAGCCCAGTCCGCGGTCGGCGCCAACGAACTCTCCCACCACTGCCCCGATCACAGACAGAGTGACCCCTACCTTCAACCCTCCTAAGACGACAGGCAAGGCAGCCGGCACCTCCAGCATGGTGAAGACCTGCCAGCGAGTGGCCTCCAGGGAGCGCATCAGGTCAATCAGGTCCCTTTCCGCCGAGCGGATGCCGATGATGGTATTGATCAGGACGGGGAAGAAGAGAGTCAGGGCACAGACCAGGACCTTGGATAAGCTGCCGAAGCCGAACCAGATAATCAGCAGTGGGGCAAGGGCGACGATGGGGATAGACTGGGAGGCCACGATGTAGGGCGAGAGGATGCGCTCTATGAGCCTCGACTTGGCCAGGATGTAGCCCAATGAGGTGGCTGTAGTCAATCCCAGGGCCAATCCTCCGAAGATTTCTGCCAACGTTATCTGAGTGTGGCGCCAGAGAGTGCCATCCGTTGATACGATCAGGAATTTGGCGTACACGCGCCCTGGCGAGGGCAAGATGAAAGGCGGGTAG
>JAUWYT010000014.1 GCA_030615705.1 Chloroflexota bacterium | reverse complement strand
CCCCATAGAACCTGGCGAACTCCTCAGGGCCGATGGTCGTTTGAGCTGATGGGGAGAGGAGTGCATACATGGCTCCGTAATCGCTTCGCTCCCAGGACTCCAAGAAGGCTCGGGCTGTATCCTCGGCTTCCAAGGGTATGGGACTCGGTGTCGCATCACGGCCAGAGACTTGTACTGAGCCTTGTCGAAGTAAGGGAATGGCCCCTCGGCAGGAGGTTACCAGCAAGACGGCCGACATGACCACGACCACTGGCCGCCCTGTACTTGTCGCCCTTGGTCCTTTGGCACTTAGTCCTGTACCCTTGGTCCTCTGGCCCAAGGACAGAAGGCGGCCTAAGTACAGGGCCCAAGGACAAAGGGTACAGGACAAGTGCTTTGATCCCAATAACATCTGCCACCTCAAATAAGTTGAGGGGTTTCGACCCACGGCTTCCAGCCCAGAGGGCCTTCGGCGCAGCAGGCCAAAACACCTCGACATCCTTCCAGCGATCGTCCTAGCGTATCTGTCTACCGTCGAGCAACTTTCAGATTAACCACCAAGGCTTCGGCGTGAGCTCAGCCGAACGCCACGAAGACACGAAGGAAATACAGTAATTCTGTAATCTTGGTGTCTTTGTGTCTTTGTGGTAGGATGAAAGCTGCAGTAATAGTCTGATAAGCACTTAGCCCGCTGACCGCAGCCCGGCCATCAGGCGATCCCAGTCGAAATGGGGGCCAGGGTCGGACTTGGTATTGTCAATAGCGCTGTGTCCCAGGATGCCGCTGAAATCGGCCAGATCCTGCGGCCTCTCATGGTAGACGCCGGCGCCCTGGGGCGGGTACCGGATTGTTACGCCGTACCGCTTGCAGAGGTAGGAGACCAACTCGATCAGGCTGTCGTACTGGGACTCGGTGTATGGCTCCCAGTATTGACCGCCGGCCTCGACCACCTGCCCTAGATGCTCTTTCCCCGTCCAGTTGTAGTACTTGTTATCCCTTTTCTCCAGAGGGCCCCAGTTCACGATCTCGATGCCGATGGCCCGGGGGTTAGGCCGGATCAGGTCGCCCCTCTCCAAACGTAGGCGGTTGGCCTCCAGGCCCAGCGCTGGCCTGCTGGATAGGCCAGCGTGCCAGGCGTTGTTGCCGTCTTTGACCACCTGGAACATCCTGCCGTCACGGTCAATGACATAATGGGCGCTGACCTTGCTCTGAGGGTTCTTGAACCAGGATACCGTGCCTGTGCCGCTGCCGCTGGCGGTGAAGTGGATGACGATCATCTCAATCTGATGGCCAAAGCGACCGCTATCGTGATTGCCGGTGGGGCCGACCCAGGTGAAACTGGGGACGGCCTCAGCAGGTGGTGCCGCAGTAGGCGCCAAAATGGCTTGGATTCTGGCCTTCTCCCCCGCTGTCAAGCCGGGCAGGTCGTCAATTGCTGGCCCCCGATACTCCCCCTGGCGGTCGGCTACCAGGCCGGTTAGTCCAGCCCGGCTTAGCCAACTCCAGCCGTCCGCTCCGACTTGTCTAGCGGCTGCGTAAAAGGAACTGATCACGTCTTGGTTAGTGTAGACTGGGGCCCCAGGCTCTTCGATGGGCAGCTCGATGGCGTACTCTCCAGGCACCAGTTCATCCACAGGGCCGTATTTCTGTTCCACCAAGTCCAGGCTACGCTCGATTTCCTCCTCTGTAAGCCCAAAAGCGGCCAACCTCTCATGTGCCGTCGGTATGCTGAAGGAGATTCGCTTCGTTTCCTTCATTGGGTCACCTCCTGTAATAATCGTGAACTCGTAGACTCGTAGATTCGTAAATTCGTGGTTCGTCACGAATCTACGAATCTACGAACTTACGAATTTACGGATTAGGGATGTGCCAGGCCGACGGTGACCTCGCTGATGAGCCAACGAGCACCCCAACTGGGAGATCCGGTCTGCTCAATCTTGATGTAGCGCACCGAGCGGGGGGTGAAGCTGGCATCAATGGATTTCCAGTTGTGGGGATTCTCATCCACCACCTGCCAATCGGTCCGGTCGGTGGAGACGCTCATGGTGCAGCCCACGGCGAAGCCCCGCCCAGGGCTCTCTATCTTTATCCGCTCAATGGTTTGGGTCTGGCCCAGATCCAGTTCGTACCACATGCCCGGCTGCTGCGCGGCCTCGCTATCCCAGAAGGTATCCGGGTCGCTGTCAAAGGCTTTGCTCACGTTGGCCTGGTTGTGGCTAGCCTGGGCCCGCCAGGGAGTTGAACGGATGCCCCCTTCGGCGACCTCAATGGCCACCTCTAACGGAGTCGCTCCTTCTTTTGAGAACCAGGCTATTCTCTCACCTACAAAGTCCCAGCGCAACGTGTATTACCCAGGGGTGGCTGGACCTTTTCAGGACGACGTTAGGCACATTCACTAGATTCGCCAGCGTGCCCCCCAGCTTGCTGGCGGGAGGAATGGCCAGCGGCGCTTTCGGGGCGGCAGCCCCCCCCAACACAATCATTCCGCTGGGAAATGCCCCGCAGCTTGCTGCGGGGTGGTTTACTTCTGATCCGGGCGGCACATTGTCTGGCAGGATGGTGCGAAAGATATCCCAGCAGCCAGCCAATTGCCCGTTGGGAGTGAACCAGTAAGGTGCAAAGTGGGGTTCGTGCGATGGAGACCTTGATTACCCCCTGGGTGATCTACCCTTCGGGCTCGAGCCCGTCAGGGCGAAGCCTTGGCCCTTGCTGGCCGACAGGGCTTCCAACTCAGGCTCACCGACTCGACTGAGCTCGTCGAAGTCGTATCTGTCACAGTGGCCCCATTATACAACAGATTATTATCTAAATCAAACCTCAGAAAAGGCAAGCCAAAAACGAGGGCAGAGGTTGAAAATCTCTGCCCTTTTGTTTTTGGACCCTTATTAATTTTAACGTCAAAAGTTCCCTATGGCAGATACCCAAAGGGGTTGCGCTGGACACCGTTGTATCGGATTTCGAAGTGGAGGTGGGGCCCCGTTGTTCTGCCACTTTCGCCTGTTGATCCGATTCTTTCACCTTTGCCGACGGATTGGCCGACCTCAACTAAGATGGTGCTGAGATGGGCGTAAAGGGTCTGGAAACCGTTGCCGTGGTCAATAACCACGTATTTGCCATAGCCGTACTCACTCCAACCGGTCTGGACTACGTAGCCGGAATCTGCAGCGACGACGGAAGTGCCCGTGGGGGCGCCGATGTCAATAGCCTTATGCCTATCCCAGAATTTCTGAGTGATAGTCCCACTGGCCGGCCAGACAAAGCTGCTGGTGCCTCTAGCAGCTCCCTCGGGGATGGGACCAGAATAGGCATGCACGACACGAGGCTGGTAGGGCTTTTTGCCGCCGGGAACGATAAGCTTCTGCCCCGAGACCAGCCTATAAGGGCTCTCTAAGTCATTGTATTCGCATTCTATGATGGCTGAAACTTCAACCGCGTATTGCTGAGCTATTCTCTCCAGGGTGTCGCCCTCGACCACCGTACGGTAGACCCCGTCTACAGGCAGGATGGCTAGCACCTGGCCTATCTTCAGGAGGTCGGGGTGATCCTCCAGCCGGCCGCTGGCCCACATGATAGTATCGGCGCTGATGTCGAACTTCTCAGCGATGCCGTAAAGAGTGTCACCAGTCTGTACAGTGTAGGTGATGATCCCTTGTCGCGCCAATTCACGAGGCTCTTCGGTGGGCACGATAGTAGGAGTGGGGGTAGGTGTGGGAGTGGGGATAGGAGTGAGAGTAGGGGTAGAGGTAGGAGTAGGAGTGGAAGTAGGGGCAAAAATCGTGTGGGGCACAGGAGCTCGGACGATGGCGTCTTCGTCCTGGGAACGGGGTCCTCCCCGGACTGAGAGGCCAGCATGCAGGCGGAAACCCAAGCTAGGAGCTGGGGTTGAGGTGGGCAGGGAACCTGGTCGGTCAGCCCTCGGGATCTCCACCTTGCTCAGTAGAGTGGTCGAGACAGCCAGCACGATGATGATCAAGTGAGAGATGAAACGGGAGAAGAAGGGCCTGCCGCCCACCTTGACTATCGAGATCCGTATTTTTGTTTTGGGAACCCAGTCTCTTGCGCTTGGCCAGAGGGTAGACCAACGTCCGATCAAGGGCCCATCCTCTATTTCCCCTGCTGGGGGGAAATCGGCTGGGATTTCCATTCGCTCCTCTCTTCTCCAACGAGTACACCGTCGGATAAGGTGCACTTCCGTCGCACATTATAACACAAGACCACAAATTGTCAAATCGGCCCTTTTCACCCTACCTGTAATCTCTCCAATGTGATTTAGAGCACATCCTTGCTCAACGTCGCCAGGAATTCTTGATTGCTCTTGGTTCTTGCCAGCCGTCCCAACAGGGCGTCGAGAGCACCAGCGATATCCAACCCAGCACCCGATGGGGGTGGAACCATCATGTAAGATATCATCTTCCGCATGATCCAAACTTTTTCCAGGGTCTCCTCATCCAGCAGCAGTTCCTCTCGGCGCGTGCTGGAGCGTCGGATATCGAAGGCAGGGAAGATATACCGTTCCGCCAACCTGCGATTGAGATGCAGTTCCATGTTGCCTGTACCTTTGAATTCCTCGTAGATGACGTCATCCATACGGCTGCCCGTTTCCACAAGGCAGGTGGCGATAATAGTCAGGCTTCCTCCTTCCTCGATCTTGCGAGCTGCACCGAAGAAACGCTTGGGTGGATAGAGAGCCGCTGGATCGATGCCGCCGGAGAGGGTACGGCCACTTGGAGGAACGGTGAGATTATAGGCTCTGGTCAGGCGGGTGATGCCGTCCAAAAGGATAACCACATCTCTGTCGCTCTCGACCAGGCGCTTGGCTCGCGCCAGGGCCATCTCGGCTACGCGGACCTGATCCCGGACAGGATCATCAAAGGTGGCAGCCACCACCTCGGCTTCCACCGAGCGATCCATGTCGGTCACTTCCTCAGGCCGCTCACCGATGAGGACGACCATGAGATGAATGTGGTTGTAGTTGGTGGTGATGCCGTTGGCTATTTGCTTCAGGATAGTGGTTTTGCCTGCCTTGGGAGGGGAGACGATCAAACCTCGCTGCCCCCTGCCAATAGGAGCGATCAGATCAAGCAGCCGGGGGGCCAGTATGTTTGCTTTGGTCTCCAGAACGAGCATTTGATTGGGAAAGATAGGGATCAGTCTCTCAAACTTGGGGCGCAGCTTGGCTGCCTCGGGATCCAGACCGTTAACTGCTTCCACCCGCAGCAGGCCGAAGTACCTCTCCGTCTCCTTAGGAGGACGGACTTGGCCGATGACCATGTCGCCGGTGCGCAAGCCGAAACGACGGATCTGGGATTGTGAGACGTAGATATCTTCAGGGCCAGGCAAGAGATGGTCCGAACGGAGGAAACCGATGCCTTCGTGCACGATGTCCAGCACACCTCCGCCGAAGATATAGCCCTGTCGCTCGGCGTTGGCTTTAAGGAGGCGCATGATCAAATCATTCTTCTTGAGGCGGGTACAGCCAGAGATGTCCAACTCTCGGGCCATCTCTCGCAGCTTGTCCAGCTTTCTGGTCTCCAATTCGACGATGTTCATATCCATAGCTCTCTCCATGTGATAATCATGAAAAAGGTGTCAATACCACAACTCGCGGTGACGCTTTGATGCCACGCGGGGCCAAAGGGCATTGACTCTGCAATCAAGGCCGCCTGAAATCACTTAGGCAAGGAAAAGCATAACGTCATAGCCTGTGGCTTTTTGGTGATGGAATTGCGGGGACTCAGGTGAATGTTAGTGAGGTAAAAAGCAGAGCTTAGGGGAACGAAGCCCCTTGGGGGTCAGTAATAATCCCCCGCTTCTCTTTCCAGATGGTGGGTACGTAATTGCCGTCGCGTACACTTATTGTAGCATCTTTTGCTTGCTTAGTCAAATCGTCAGAGGCCGACCACCCAGCGGACATAATAGTAGACCACTACCACTGCGAAGAGCAGGCTGTCAATGCGGTCCAGCATACCGCCGTGACCGGGGATGAGGCCGCTTGTGTCCTTAACACCCACCTGGCGCTTCATCATGGATACGGCGAGATCACCGAAGGGGAGGAAGGTGGAGACGAGAGCGCCTAGGACAAGGCTGTGAGCAAAGCCCAGCCCTATGCCGAGGCCGATCGAGAGTGTGACCGCTACTCCGCAAAACCAGCCTCCTATTGTTCCTTCCCAAGTTTTCTTGGGACTCAACCTGGGGAAGAATTTGTGACGTCCAAGGGATAGACCAATGAAGTAAGCGCCTGTGTCAGCTCCCCAGGTGGAGAGCAGCGTCAAGACCATCCATTCGAACCCCCGAGGGGCATCTCGCAAGGAGATGAAGTGGCTAGCCATCCAGCCGAGGTACAGCGCGCCGGCAACAGTTAGAGCCCAATCAACAGTCGGGGTAGCGGTGTCTTTCTTAAATAGCTGCCAGGACAGGGACAGAACTATCACCCCTGTTAAGGCTGGCTTAGCCAGTTGCCAGGCAGGATAACGGGCGTCCGCCAGCAGCAGCCAGATCAGAGCTAAGCCCCAAAAAGAAGAGGGTTTGTAACCTCGTAGCCTCATCATGTGAAAGAACTCGTAACCCGCTATGCTGGCTGCGAAGACTATGGCGACGAAAAACCAGAGCCCACCTGCGTAAGTCACCCCCGCTACGAGGGGGACTAGGATGGCGGCGCTTAGAAGGCGCTGAATGAACACTTGTTTCTTCCTGATGACCAGTAGATCGAGTTTTTGCTCGGCCTGGATCCCTTCGACAGCCCTTCGATACGCCTGCGGCTACTCAGGACAAGGCTCAGGACAAGCGCCAGATCAAGGCCAAAAGCGGGGATTTGGCAATCCCCTCAGAGCAATTTCGGGTCCACTAATGGTACGGATTGGCTCGGACTTGTCATCGAAGAGCCCGATTCAGGCTTTTACAAGCCCAAACCTTCGCTCCCGTCTGCTGTACTCGAGGAGAGCCCTATACAGCTCCTCCTTATCGAAGTCGGGCCAATATGTGGGTGTGGCATAGTACTCGGCGTAAGCACCCTGCCAGATGAGGAAGTTGCTGATGCGTAGTTCGCCAGCGGTGCGGATGATCAAATCCGGGTCTGGCAGCCCAGGCGTGTACAAGTATTGGCTGAATAGGTCCTCATCTAGCCGACCCGGGTCCACCCCTCTCTCGATGATGCGCCGGACAGCGTCCAGGATTTCGGTTCGGCCGCCGTAGTTGAAGGCCACATTCAAGATTATGCGGTCATTGTACCTGGTCAGTTCGATAGCCTCGCGTACCCTTTGCCTGAGCTCTTCGGGGATGCCCTCTAAACGACCGATGTGACGCAGTTGCACACCGTTCTTGTGTAACTCCGGCAACTCGCGATCAAGGGTATGCTCAAGGATGCGCATTATGCCTCGCACCTCTTCGTCGGGGCGTCCCCAGTTCTCCGTTGAGAAAGCGTAGACGGTCAGGACCTTAATGCCATACTCGACGCAACCTTCCAGAATCCGCCGGATGTTCTCTGTACCGGCCCGGTGGCCAGCCAGCCGCGCCAGGCCACGGGACCGCGCCCAGCGGCCGTTGCCGTCCATTATGATGGCTAAATGATATGGGACTTTGGCTACCTGCTTTACCGTTCCCATAGCTGTTTTTTCCAGCCGTCGCGACTGGATGCGCCGAGTTGGTTTCAGTTGCTAAAAAGGGGCTGAGACGTTAGCGATGACGATACCTCAACCCCTGTTCTCTCTTTGAAAGCAACGCCAGAAACACGTTGCTTGGCCTATTTTCCGCATCCGGTGAGTCTTTCATCCTACCGCAGCAAGTGGACAACTCAGAACTCTCTGATCTCCCGTTCCTTATCGCGGCCGATCTCGTCCATCCTGACAACGAATTTGTCGGTTATCTCCTGTACATCATCCTTGGCCCGATAGAACTCGTCTTCGGAGATCAGCTTTTCGCTCTCCAGCTCGCGTAAGTCCTCTATTGCATCGCGGCGAATGTTGCGGATAGCTATCTTTCCTTCTTCGACCCGCTTGCCCACAATCTTGACCAGCTCCTGACGGCGCTCCTCAGTCAGACGAGGGATAGTCAGGCGAAGTATTCTGCCATCATTGGAGGGGGTCAACCCTAGCTCCGATTTCAGGATGGCTTTCTCGATGTCGGCTAGGGCATTAGGGTCCCAAGGGCGGATTGTCAGTAACCGTGGCTCAGGCACGGAGATAGTTGCCAATTGGTTAAGAGGGGTAGGCGTGCCGTAGTACTCCACAGGCAGCCGCTCCACCAAGGCCGGGGAAGCCCGCCCGGTCCTGATGGTCACCAGGCTATCTCGGAGAGCATCCACCGCCTTGTTCATCCTCTCTTCGTTCTCTTTAAGCACGTCTTTGATCATGGACAAGCACCTCTCATTGGCCTACAACTGATGATGGGCCGTGGCTAAAAGCTACCTTGTGATGATCGTGCCCACTGGCTCACCGAGGACGGCTCGCTCGATGCCCCTGGGTTCCCAGAGGTTGACGACGATGATAGGAAGGTCATTGTCCATGCACAGCGAGATAGCTGTACTATCCAGAATTCCTACTCCCATGTTCAGGGCATCAATATAGGTCAGGTTCTCCAGTTTCTTGGCTTCAGGGTAAAGGTGAGGGTCGCTCTCGTAGACGGCATCAACCTTGGTAGCTTTGATCAGAACGTCGGCGCTAATCTCCACAGCCCTTAGGGCGGCAGCCGTGTCGGTGGTGAAAAAAGGGTTGCCTGTCCCTGCCCCAAGGATGACTACTCGCCCTTTCTCCAGGTGACGGATTGTCCGTAACCGGATATAGGGCTCCGCTACGGCTCTCATCTCGATAGCCGTCTGCACCCGGGTGGTTATCCCGACCCTCTCTAAAGCGTCGTGGAGAGCCAGGGAGTTCATGACCGTTGCCAGCATCCCCATGTGGTCGGCTGTAGCCTGATCCATGCCATGGGCTAAGCCGTCCTTGCCCCGCCAGAGGTTGCCAGCTCCCATGACGATGGCTATCTCCACATCGTTGTCTTTGACCCGGCGAATCTTGGCCGCTACCTCTTCGGCTCTTTCGGGGTCAATGCCGTATCCTGCGGGCCCAGCCAAGGCTTCGCCGCCCAGCTTCAGCACGACCCGCCTGTACTTAACCTTGGACATCCAGGCCTCCCCAGATCGGTTGGCTGTGGCAAACGTTCAGCTAGACTTCCGAAATCTCCACAGAGCCTTGCAGATGAAGGCTACTTGACCGTTTTTGAACGCATTCTGTTGGGCAGAGTTGAGCCCTAGACTTCGGAAGTCTTAACTCTATCTGCCTAATCACCCAATTCGAATCTCGCGAACCGCCGCATCACGATGTTCTCGCCCAACTTAGCGATTGTCCGAGTGACTATATCTTGGACGGTCAAGTCATCATCTTTAATGAAGGGTTGTCTCATAAGACAGACTTCTTGGAAATGCTTCTGCAGCTTGCCTTCCACAATTCGCTCTACTATATGTTCAGGTTTGCCCGCATCCCTCGCTTGGGCTCGGTAAACGTTCTTTTCCTCCTCCAGCACATCAGGAGGGATGTCCTCAGGGGCCAGATAAAGGGGCTTTGCAGCCACTACTTGCATGGCCAGATCGTGGGCCAGGGCCTTGAACTCTTCGGTCCTGGCCACGAAATCGGTCTCGCAGTCTAACTCAATGAGGGCCCCGACGCGGCCGCCAGTGTGGACGTAGGCTTCGATTAGGCCCTCCTTGGCTACCCGGCCAGCTTTCTTGGCAGCAGCAGCTAACCCCTTCTCTCGCAGATATGCTTTAGCCTTCTCAAGGTCTCCGGCGCTTGCCTCCAGGGCCTTCTTGCAATCCAGCACCCCGGCCCCTGTCGCCTCGCGCAGCTCTTTTACCATTGACGTTGTGATCTCCAATTGACCCTTGACCTCCTCGACATGTCCTGAGTGTAACCGAAGGATAGGTTGATGTTGATTAAGAAGCCCTCGTTGTATCTGTCACGCCAGACAGGTTGGGTTCGACCTGCCGGGCCTTTGGCTTCAAAATCCTACTCTTCGTCGCCGCCTATTTCCTTTTCTTCGGAAGCCTCCTCTGGCTCCTCCTCCTCGAACTTGAGTTCCCCTGATCTGAGTTTAGCCAGAGTAGCGGAACCCAGGTATTTCTCTTCTTCGACCTCCATCTCTAACTCTCCTTCCTCGGGCGCGAGGGCTGCTCGCATATTCTGCCCCTCGATGACAGCATCAGCGATCTTGGTGGTGATGAGTCTATTGGCTCGGATAGCGTCGTCGTTGGCGGGGATGATGTAGTCAATAGGATCCGGGTCGCAGTTGGTATCCACCATAGCTATAATTGGTATGCCGAGCTTGTTAGCCTCCTTCACCGCGGTGGCTTCGCGCCGCACATCGGTAATGAAGAGCATGTCAGGCAGGCGTCGCATATCCTTGATGCCACTTAAGCGCTGATTCAGCTTAGCAATCTCTCGCCCCAGCTTCAGGGCCTCCTTCTTGGGCAGCCGCTCGAAATCCCCTCGCTCCTGACGCTCTTCCAGGTTCAACAGGTAATCTATTCGTTGGCGTATGGTGCGCCAATTGGTCAAGGTTCCCCCCAGCCAGCGCTGGTCGACATATGGCATGCCACATCGCTGTGCCTGTTCGGCGATGCTCTCTTGGGCCTGCCTCTTGGTACCTACGAAGAGGACAAAGCCCTCTTCACTGACGGTGTCGCTGACCGCATTGTGGACCTTCTCCAAGGCGGTCATGGTCTGCTGCAGGTCAATGATGTGGATGCCGTTGCGCTCAGTGTAGATGAAGGCTTTCATCTTCGGGTTCCAACGCCCTGTGCGATGGCCGAAGTGCACCCCTGTCTCCAGGAGCGCCTTCATGGAAATTACTGCCATTTTCTTTTCCTCCCTACGTTTTTGTCTTCCGTCCTTTTCATCCCGGCGAAGGGCCTATCTAGCTGATGGCCAATAGCTTATGGCTCTCTATTCTCCACTAGGTGGCTATATGCTAGGTTGGCACGTCTTCGTCAGTCAAAGGGCGTGTTTGATTGGGAACTTCTTGTATGAGTATAGCACATACTTGTCTATCAGGCAAGTCGTGGTTTGAGATTTCAACCTATTTGTGCTATACTATGGTCTGGCAAGTTCCGGGTTGACCCCAGCCCTCCAATTTGCGATTTTGAATCGAGGAGGAACATGAAATGGTGAGCCAAGACCTACTGGACATTCTGCGTTGCCCCGCCTGCGTGCGGAACGGCCCTGACGCTGGCCTCCTTGACCTGATCAGGGAGAAATGGCTCGTCTGTCGGGATTGTGACCGCAAGTACCCTATCCGCGATGACATCCCGGTGATGCTCATTGACGAAGGGGACAAGTATCGAGATGTGCCTGTGGAGAAGTTAGGGGAGCCATAGTCGGGGTCTGAAGCTCAGTCTGAATCGGTTTCCAAGAAACAGACGATGCCATTGGCGATGCCTTGAGCCACCTTGTCCTGTTGGCCCAAGAGGATCTGCCGGTCAGCGGCCATGAAGCCAGTCTCGATAATCGCCGCCGGGGTCTGAGAGGCGATCTCGTAGAAGGCATGATACTCACGCATGTGGTAGGTTATGCTGTGCTTGTGGAACGATAGACCTGTGGCCTTTTGATACTCCTCTCGCAGGCATTTCACCAGTTGGTCCTCCTCCTGGGGCACAGCGCTGTCGAGTACCCTGGCTACTTTGAACCCACTAGCCTCGGGTATGTTGCAAGAGTCTGCATGGATGGAGATCAAGGCATCAGCCAGATAGCCATCCAATGCCGCATCGAACTCCTCCAGGAGGTCTACTTCACAGCCCTGGCTTTCCAGCAAGGCCTTCACCAGCCGGGCGATAGCCAGATTGATCTCCGCTTCCGTCAGGCCATCGGGACAGACAGCCCCTGAATCGTATCCCCAGTGTCCGGCGACTATGCCGATCTTTTTGGAAGGCGGTTTGGTGGCAGTCGGCGAGGGAGCGATCTCGGTGGCAGTGGGCCTGGCGCTGAGAGCTCTCGTCGGGGTGAGTGCTGCAGCGACAGGCGTAGATCTGGCAGGCCTACGCTCAGGTGCCCACAATGCATGCAGGATCAGATAAGCGATGGTCAAGGCGATGACAACCATCACAGCTATCAGTATCCTTTGGGCTCCTTCCAGTACTTGTTTCCTCACCAGCCGCCTGAGTCCTCTCGCAGGTGCGCATCTTCCAAGCAACAGGCTTTGCTCAATCATACCTCTGATTTCCAATTTAGTCAATTTCACAAGTGATTCTCAGAAACCCTGTTCCATGGGTTGAAGCCGACCCCTGGGCTCGGTTCGGGAGACATTGCATCTTTCCTCTGCTAGTGACCAGTATGGGAGACCACCGCGTCGCCATGGGCTGGCGTTACATAAGTGTGCCTTGCCGATTTGCGCTTATCAGGCTCTTGTGGTAGAATTGTCTGCATTCGCAATGGAGGTTACACGAGCAGTGACCATGTTGCATCACCGCCGCACATGAGAGATGACTTGGGGCGCCGGTTGGCGTCCGCAGGCCAGCCTGCACACGTCAGGGGCTTCGACGGCTCGACTGAGCCCTCGGCCTGAGCTCACTGTCGAAGCCTCGCCGAAGTCTAGGCTCAGCCGAACGGGCGGCAAAGTGACCGCGCCTTGAGTCTGGACGTGGTGTCCCTCCTGGGGCAACTGCCGCCGCTGGCGTGTGCTGGCGGCGGTATTTTG
>JAUWYT010000148.1 GCA_030615705.1 Chloroflexota bacterium | reverse complement strand
GCGCTCATCGTCGGTGGGGGCGATCCATTGGGCATTACGACGGCGCACCTCCTCTGGCATGTCCTTTTCCTCCAAAAGGTGCTTCTCTATGACAACGTAGTGATAAGCCGTCTCTCGCACGTAGAGGAACACCTCGTCGCCGAGCTCAAGGTCAATCAGGTAGCGAAAGACCTCGCCCTCGATGTTGTGGTGTCCTGAGAGGACAGTGTTGCCGACGCGACCAGGGTAGGCGCAGGTCTTGTGCCAGCCGGCGGCATAATCGGCTGCATCCCAGATGGGGCCTTCATCGGTGCCCGTCCACCCCACGGGGACGAGCGGAGCATCCAGGCCGATGGCAGGGATCACGATGCGATCGGGCGGCGCACTGGCGGGAGGCGGGCCTGAGCCTGTACAGAGCTCAGTCGAAGTAGGGGTGGGAGTGAAGGTGGGCGCCGGGGTCGGGGTTGAGGTCGGTGAGGACGCGGCCGTCGAGGTTGGTGATATGGTGCTTGAAGTTATTGAGAACGCGGCTATCGGGGTTTTAGGCACGGTGGTTGAGGTGGGTGCGATGGTAGCTGTTGGAGGGAAGGGGGTGAGGGTTAAAGGGATGGGTGTGGCCGAAGGCGTGGCCGTCACCATATCCTCCGCTTCATCTCCCTTCCATTGGGGGGAGGAGAAGAGGGGAGGGTGTGCCTGTATGTCGAGATAACCTTGGACCAGCCCTATGGTCAGGAGCGTTGCCCCCAACACGATGAGGGCAGTTGCGAATGCGTTTCTGTGCTTGACGAATAACATCTCAAAATCCAAAGCTCAAAGCTCAAAATCAAATAATCAGAGCGTGCTCACAGGATCAATGTCCACCCGCCAGCCGCGAGGGAAGATCACGTCTTGGAGGAGGGTCTGGGGATCGGAAGCTCGTACCACGATCTGCCAGCGATACTTGCCCCGCAATCGACCAAAGAAGCAGGGGGCTGGGCCGATGAGGTCTGCGCCGGCCAGTCCCAGGCGGGCTATCTTGCTGTCGAGGATGCGGTGCAACCTCTCTGCCTCCTCCTGGCAACGTTTTTGGTTCGAATGAACGTAGACCAACTTGGCCAAACTGGCGAAAGGGGGGTAGCCGTGCTCCCGCCGGAAGGCCAACTCCTTCTCGTAGAAGCCGTCGTAGTCGTGTCGGCTGGCCATCTGGACGGAGTAATGCTCAGGAGTGTAGGTCTGGATGATGACCTGGCCGCCCAGGATGCTGCGCCCAGCCCGGCCGGCCACCTGGGTCAGTAGCTGGAAGGTGCGCTCGCTGGCCCAGAAGTCCGGCAGGTGCAGGGCGGTGTCCGCAGCGACCACCCCCACCAGGGTTACTAGAGGCAAGTCCAGCCCCTTAGCGATCATCTGGGTGCCGATGAGGACGTCGGCCTCGTGTTCAATGAAGCTTTCCAGGAACGCCTCGTGCGACCATTTGCCGCCGGTGGTGTCCCGGTCCCAGCGCAAAGTGCGGGCCTGGGGGAATAGTTGCTGGACCGTGGCTTCCACCTTCTGAGTGCCGATGCCGAAGAACTTTATGCGCTTGCTCCCACAGTTGGGGCACACCTGGGGCACCGGATCGTGCCGGTTGCAGTGGTGGCAGACCAGTTGAGGTTCCCCCACTCCTGTACTGAGCTCAGCCGAAGTAGAGGAGGCTCCTTTGCTGCTCCGGCGGAGGTGGTAGGTCAGGGGCACCTCACAACGGCGACACTTGAGGACGTGGCCACAGTCGCGGCACATGACGAAGGTGGCCGCACCGCGGCGATTCAGGAAGAGAATGACCTGCTGATCTTTATCCAAAGTTTCACGCACGGCTCTCCGAAGAGCACGGCTGAAAATCTCGCGATTGCCGGCCTTCAGCTCCTCCCGCATGTCAACAATCCGTACCGGCGGCAAATCGGCATAACATGCCTCATCGCTTAGAAACTTGTAGCTTGTATCCGGTAGTCTGTAACTCACCCTTTGTTCTTCGATCCGTCGCCGATGGCCCATGATACGCTTAGGCAGGCGCAGCAATTTGTACTCCCCCCGCTGGGCGCGGTAGTAGGATACTACATCGGGGGTGGCGCTGCCTAGGATGACCACAGCCCCCGCCAGCTCAGCCAGCTTCACAGCCACCTCGCGGGTGTGATAGCGAGGGGTCATCTCCTGTTTATAGGAGCCCTCGTGCTCCTCGTCCATGACAATGAGGCCCAGGCGGAGTAGGGGAACAAAGAGGGCCGAACGTGGGCCGATGACTACATCCACGTCCCCGGCCCGGATGCGCCGCCAGGTGTCATAGCGCTCACCCAGGGAGAGCCGGCTGTGGATGATGGCGATGCGACCGGGGAAGCGGGCGGCGAAGCGGCGGATGGTCTGGGGGGTGAGGCTGATCTCGGGCACTAGGACGATGGCCTGCTTGCCTTGCTCTAAGACGGCCTTCAGGGCGCGCAGGTAGATCTCGGTTTTGCCGCTGCCAGTTACCCCGTGGAGGAGAGTAACGAGTAACAGGTAACGAGTAGCGAGAGATTGGCCCTCATCGCTGTTTACTCGTTGACTTATCATCTTCTCGATTTCTTTCCCGGCGGCCTCTTGGTCGGGCGTCAGCTTCGGCGGCACATCGAGGACGAATTCCCGTCCCTCCATCGGGTCGCGCCAGACCTCCTTTTCCTCCAGGCTGATCAAGCCATGGGCGGCCAGGTCCCTCAGCGTGCTCAGGTTGCAGCCCGTCTCAGCGTAGACCCGACTTATCCAAAGGGGTCCCTCCGCGCCTTCAAGAAAATTCAATACCTCTACCTGCTTCTGGGCACCGCGCAGTTCGACTATCTTGTTCACCACCTGATCTGGAGGGACGCGCAGGATGACCACTGGCTCCTCGTCGAACCGTTGTACGTAGCCTTTCCTTTCCAACTCCCGTAGCACGGAAGAGGAACAATCTACGTCCCTATAGAACTGCGACAACTCCACCGGCTCGGGGCGGTCGCGCAGGAAGGCCAAGGCAGCGGCCTGCTTGGGGGCCTGGCGCGGGGCCTGGGCGATGGCTTCGTCTATGGCCCTAGGCGAGAGCAAAGGGGCGATAAGGGTGCGCTTCTCGGTGATCTGCACCAGGCCCTTCTCGGCCAGGGCGTGGACGGGTGCCTTGGAGCACCTGACTCTGGCACAGACATCGGACAGGGTGGGCAGAGGGTCCTCGCTACTGGACAGAAATTCCAGTACATCGGCCTGCTTGGACGAATGCCCCAGGTGAGGAATAGCCTCGGCTATTTTCTCCTCGTCGGCGATAAGGCCGACGAAGCGGGCCCTCTTGGGTCTCACCCGAGGCTTCTCAAGCTCCGAGCGCTTGATGATTACCCCTCTGCGAGCCAGTTGATCTACCACTGGGCGCGGGTCCGCGATCTTGAGCGACCGCGCCAGGTCTTTCACTCGCTGCTTGCCCTCTTGGCCCAGGAACTCGATCACTACGCGCTGGTCTCGCGTCAGGTTACGGGGGATAGGGGCATCGGTCTTCAGCTCCACGGTGAGCTCAGCGCGCCGCTCCAAGCCAGGGGGCAGCATCAGGCGCAGGCAACGGAAAAGGGGGGCAAGGTAGTAGCTGCTGATCCAGCGGGCCAGATCAATCTGTACCGGGGAGAGGACGGGCTCGGGGATAACGATCTCCTCGATGTCCTTGGTCTCGGACACAGGAGCCCTGTCAGTCAAGCCCACCACGATGCCCTGCAGGCGGCGACGCCCAAAGGGCACCTGGATCAGTTGACCGATGGCCACCTGCTCTCTTAAGGGAGGGGGGATGGAATAATGAAAGGCGAGGCCTAAGGGGCTGTATTTGCTCTCGGGGCCTTCTTCCAGGCCTGAGATTATGTGTCGCCGGATGGGGGTGTTGACGACTACCTCAGCATAGATCATTGCATCGAATCGGCTAAGCCTGATAAATGGCTGCTGCCATGTAGCCGACGGTGTAGCTGCCGGGCCGACGGTTACCGGTCACATCGCCGGAGTTGGTGTAATGGAGCACCGTGGCCTCGTTCGCGCCCAGGGCTTGCGCGGTCAGGAGCGCGGCCACGACGGGAGCCCCACCGCAGGCCTGACAGCGGCCTTCGATAAGGGCCCGAGCCAATCCCTCGACGTCGAAGCGCTCCACCAGCTCGATCATTACTCTGTCATGACGTACGACATCATTGTAATCGTAGAGATGTGACAGGTCAGTGCTGGCGATGATGAGCGCTCCCCTATCGCGCAGCAGCTTGGCCAGAGCCGCGCTCAACTCGCGGCAGGCCGCCAGACCGCGGCCGCTGGTCAAGGACTCGCCTAACATCACCGGCAGCAGGGTGAAGGTGCCCAGAACCTGCTGGAGGAAGGGGAGCTGGATCTCCAATGAGTGCTCGCCGTCGAACCCTACGCGGTTCAGCGTCACCTCTTTGCCCAGGGATTCTACCAACTCGGCATCAACCTCTACCAGCCCCAGTGGGGTCTCATAGTAGCCCGCCTTGGTGACGGCGAAGCGGCCCAGGTACGCCTGGTGGAGAGGTGAGAGGACGGTCACAGTCTCGAAGGTAGGGCCGTCCTCCAGTTGCCTATAGGCATGGGCCGCTGTGGTGCCGGAATAGGCGTAGCCAGCGTGGGGGCTGATGAGCGCCCTCAACTCTCCTTCCAGTTCCACCTTCTCGGTATCCGCCAAATAGCCCTCCAGCGTCTGACGCAATGCACCGGGCTGACCGGGGTACCAACTGCCGGCGATAACGGACTGCCGGATATCGCCTGCTTTTACTTCTTTCACCGAACACCTCCTCCCAATAGAAACTCATCGCAATTCGATCTTTCGCTGTTTCACCTTACACTTCTCGGCGGTGATGATAGCGGCAATGGTCTCCACTGTCTGATCGAGGTGACTATTGCGGTTAACTACCACGTAGTCGAACTCGTCTAAGCGCTTCATTTCCTCCTGAGCTCTGGCGATGCGTCTCTTTAAGCCCTCGGATGTCTCGGTTCTGCGCTTTCTAAGGCGACGGATCAGCTCCTCCTCTGAGGAGGCGGTAAGGAAGATAAAGACGGCCTCGGGCACGAGATCGCGAATGGTCGCCGCACCCTGCACGTCTATGCGCATGATGACATCCTTGCCGCTTTCCAAGGCCTCCTGTACCTGCTTTCTGGGGATGCCCTTGTGTTGGCCATAGACGATGGCATGTTCCAGAAGTTCACCCCTCTCCAGCATCTCGGCGAACTCCTGCTTGGAAACGAAATGATAATCCACCCCATCTACCTCGTTGGGCCTTCTGGGCCGGGTGGTGGCCGTGACCACGAAGTGA
>JAUWYT010000046.1 GCA_030615705.1 Chloroflexota bacterium | reverse complement strand
TTGAAGCTGTGCAATCTGGTCTACTTTCGTCCACGCCCCTTCGTTGACCACGAGGTTAATCTACTCTTCTATCGCCCCACGGATTCATCCTTCCCCAGCAACCCTGCCACTGTTGGTTTTTCTGTGGCTGCTGCCATTTGGCTGTACAACCGCCGACTGGGGGCTCTGCTCCTCCTGATGGCCACGTTGTTTGGCCTATCCCGCATCTACTGCGGCGTTCATTACCCCTCGGACATTATCGCCGGGGCGCTGCTCGGTGCTCTGTCTGCCTACCTCGTGGTAAGAAAAGGCGGATTCATTGATCCCATAATAAGCCTGATTATCAGGACTGGGCGTAGGCTTTACCTGGCCTAGCCTACATGTAGATGAGCAAGCATCTGGAATCTAGTTTGTTGCGCTTTGACCTGGGCAAGATAGCCGTAATCGCGATCATCATCTTGGCCTTTGCCCTGCGGATTTATCGCCTGGATCACCAGAGCATCTGGTACGATGAGGGGGTGAGCATTTATTTCGCCAACCAAAGCCTCAAGGATTTGATCGCTGGCGTCTCTACCGACAATCACCCTCCCCTGCACTTTTTCACTCTTCATTTCTGGTTAAAACTGGCGGGGCAAAGTGAGTTCTCCGTCAGGTTCCTCTCCCTGATAAGCGGAGTCTTGTCAGTACCCTTGCTCTTCAAGCTAGGCCGAGAGCTTTTCAACCAAAGAGTGGGTTTGCTAGCCGCCTTCCTACTTAGCATCTCCCCGTTCCACGTTTGGTTTTCCCAAGAAGGCAGAATGTATACCCTGGCCGCGCTCCTCGGCTTAGTCTCGGTGTATACCTTCGTTCTCCTTTTCAGGAAAGGGGCAAGCAAAGCCCCACGCTCAACGCGGCTACTTCGGCTGAGTTCAGTACAGGGCTATCTTTGGCTCAGCTACGTGGTCATCGGGACCCTGGGCCTTTATACCCATTATTGCGTCGCCTTTGTCATCCTGTTCGAGAACACTGCCTTTCTGGCCCAGTGGGTGCTGAGACGAACCCGCGGATCTAAGAATCACGGGTTGGCGAGGTTGCGAACCTGGCTCCTGGCCCAACTGTGCATAGCTCTTCTCTTCCTACCCTGGGCTCGCTTCGTAGCCACCCGCTACGCTGCCGATGCCACTTACTGGGAGGGTGCTCTCGGCCTTGTGACCGCCGCCAAAGACACCTTAACCACCTTCAGCGTGGGCCATACCATGGGAGGGAAGGCTGCTGACTTCGTGGCTTTGGGCTTTGCGGCACTGGCTGCAGCGGGCGTGTTGGCATCGTTATGGGAAACGAAAACTCGTACTGAGCCTGTCGAAGTAAAGGGAGAGGCCAGACTTCGGCGAGGCTTCGACGGTGAGCCCCGCCCTGAGCGGGACGAAGGGCTCAGCCGAACCGCTCAGTCGAGCCGTCCATCGGCTTTGGGGATCGTTTTCCTACTCCTCTATCTAGCGGTACCGGTTGGTATCCTTTTCGCTATCTCCTATCACCGTCCCAAGTTCGCGCCGCGCTACTTGCTGCCAGCCTTGCCGGCTTTCTATCTGCTGATGGCGGTTGGATTGGGGAAATTAGCTGCAAGCTGCCAGCCCCAGGCAAGAGGTTCTCGCTTGCTTGGCACTGCTGCGTTAATTGGGCTGCTCTGCTCGCTGAGCTTTATCGGCGTTGCATCGGCTAACTCCCTGGCCAACTATTATTTCGACGATGAATACGCCAGGCCCGACTTCCGCTCAGTGGCCGAATACATCAGCTCACACGCCGAGGCCAAAGATACGATCATCCTGCTGGGGGGGCACATGCTTCCGGGCTTCACCTATTACTATCGAGGCAAATCTCCTATCTATCCCATCCCCGAAGGCATGGTGCTTTCAACTAGAGAACCCCTCGATTATCAGGTGGCGGATCGGCTCAACTCGATAGCGCAAGGGCGAGATAGGCTGTGGTTGGTGCTTTGGCAGAACCGCGTTGTAGATCCCACTGACGTTATCTTAGATCAGTTGATTTTGAACTGCCCGCGCCTGGAAGTTGGCCGCAACTTTCACCACGAGTTCGCCGTGCTGCTCTTCTCCCTGGAGAACCAGCCGCGCTTCGCGGCAGGCCCGGAGCATCGCCATCGAGCTAACTTCGCAGACAAAATTCAGCTCCTGGGTTACGATCTAGACTCCTTTCGGGCTGAGCCCGGCCAAACCCTACATCTGGCTTTGTACTGGGAAGCTCTGAGGGAGATGGATCGGGACTACCTGGTTTTCACCCACCTGCTCAGCGACGATGAGCATATCTACGGCCAGCACGACAAGATAGCAGCCAGCGATGCTTATCCCACCTCCCACTGGGAGAAGGGCACAATCATTAGGGACAGGTACGAAATCCTCGTTCCCCCCGACACGCCTCCGGGCAGTTATACCATTGAGGTGGGCCTTTACTCGACCGACCAGGGCATGGAACGCCTCCCACTCAAGTCGGGAGGCGACCGCGTGCTCCTGGCCCAGGTCGAAGTGGGCAAATATGAGTAGAGATAGGTGCCACATTGCCTTCAGGCCTTCGGGCCATGAGATAGAAATAGAAGCCGGAGCCATTCTCTCCGATGCCATTGACCAGGTTGGTCTGGAATTCAACCTGCCTTGTGGCGGCCAGGGGCGCTGTGGCCGCTGCAAAGTCGTCATCGAAGAGGGAGCGGTCAAAAGGCGTTCCATCAGCCGCCTCTCCCGAACGGAGTTGGTGCAGGATTACGCTCTAGCCTGCCAGGCCATCGTTCAAAGCGATCTAACCGTCTTCATACCGCCTCAGGAGGTGATCCTTCGTAAGCTCCCCAGCGAGAAGGAGGCCGAGAAGGTCATCACCTTGCCCGTGGAATGTGATTGGCGGAAGAACCCCATCCGCTCCTTCTTCCTGGAGATTGAGCCACCCAGCCTGGCTGACAACGCCACCGATTTCCAGCGTCTTAAGAGAGGGTTGGCCCGCCAACACGGCATCAAAGGGCTGGTGGCCGACCTGCCCATGCTTAAGAAGCTGGCCCGCACCCTGCGGGATGCCGACTGGCGGGTGACCGCCGTACTGGATGTGGGCACCTGGGTCTCTCCCGATGGCCATCCTCGGCTTATTGACCTACGCCCCGGCGACCGCACGGCGAGCTCCTGGGGTCTGGCCGTGGACATCGGCACCACCTCCAACGTGGTCTATCTGGTGGACCTTTTGACCAACAAGGTGGTGGACACAGCCTCGGAATACAATGCCCAGATTTCCTGCGGCGAAGACATCATCTCCCGCATCATCTACGCCACCAAGCAGAAAGGAGGCCTGGACCACCTGCAGCGCCTGGTGGAGCAGACCCTGAACGGGCTCATAGACGGGCTGGCTGAGCGCAAGGGGATAGACCCGGCGCAAATTGATAAGATGACCGTGGCTGGCAACACCACCATGATCCAGCTCTTCCTGGGCCTCTGGCCAGAGTCCATCCGCCTTGAACCCTACGTGCCCACCGTCACCCACCCCCTGCCCGTCAAGGCGCAGGAGCTGGGCCTACACATCAACCCCGAAGCCACGGTGGACTGCCTTCCCGGCGTGGGCGCTTACGTGGGAGCTGACACCACGGCTGGCGTTCTCAGCTCCCGCATGTATCAGACAGAGCAGTTGACTCTCTTCCTGGATGTGGGCACCAATGGCGAGATAGTGCTAGGTAACTTCGATTGGCTCTTGGCCTGCGCCTGTTCGGCTGGGCCGGCCTTCGAAGGCTCAGGGGTGCACTCGGGGATGAGAGCCACCATAGGGGCCATCGAAGAGGTCTGGATCAACGCCAAAACCTACGAGCCTACCTGCCGGGTCATTGGCGACGTGCCTCCGCGGGGCATCTGCGGCTCGGGAATGATTTCGCTGCTGGCGGAGATGTTCATCACCGGGGTCATTGACAAGGGTGGCAAGGTCAATCAGAGCCTGGACACCCCGAGGGTGCGCATCGGTGAACACGGCCCTGAGTACGTGGTCGCCTGGGCTGAGGAGACGCGACGTAAGCGCGAGACCACGTGCCCACTCGAAGACGTGGTAATAACCGAGGTGGACATCGCCAACCTGATCCGGGCCAAGGCGGCCTTTTATGCCGGTTTCTCAGTGTTGACCCGCAGCGTGGGGCTGGAGTTGGCCGAGGTGGAGCAGGTGCTCATCGGTGGCGCCTTTGGCAAATACATCAACGTGGAGAAGGCCATCCAGATCGGGCTGCTACCCGACATGCCCTGGGAGCGCTTCAAGTTCCTGGGCAACACCTCGGCCTTGGGGGCTTACACGGCCCTCATGTGCCCCGACATGCGCCAGGAGATGGTGGACATTGCCAGCAAGATGACCTACCTGGAGCTATCGGCCGATAACACCTTTATGGATGAGTTCACCAAAGCCCTCTTTCTGCCCCACACCGACATAGCCAGCTTCCCATCGGTAGTTAGGCTGCTGGAGGGGAGGGCGGAATAGAGTAAATGGCGGGCTGGCGTCCGCCTGGAACGTTTTCAATAGCAATAGATACAGAGAGGAGGATAAAGTGTGTATCATTGGCGAGAACATCCAAATCATATCTAGTCTGGTCAGAAAGGCCGTAGAGGAGAGGGATGCCAAACCCCTCCAGGAGCTGGCCAAGAGGCAGGTCGAGGGAGGAGCTCAGATGATAGACCTCAACATCGGTCGGCGCAAGAAGGACGGGCACGAGGTCATGCCCTGGTTGGTCGAGGTCATCCACAAAGTGGCCCCCGACGTGGCTCTGTCCCTTGACACCACCAACACGGCCGCCATCGAAGCTGGCCTGAAACGCTGTCAGGAGTTGGGCATCGAGGCGCTGATCAACTCTGCCTCGGCCGATCCTGAGCGGTTGGAAAGGACCATGCCCTTGGCGGCAGAGTATGGCTCTAAGATCATCGCTCTCACCATGGCAAGAAGCATCCCCGCTACAGCGGACGGCCGAGTGCAGTTGGCCATGGAGGTCCTTCTGCCCAAGGCCATGGAGCTCGGGATCCCCATGGAGAACCTCTATCTCGATCCGTTGGTAATGACAGTCAAGGGGATGCAAGACCATGCTCCAGAAACCCTTGAGGCGATTCGCATGTTCAAAGTCCTCAGCGATCCGCCCCCCATGACTGTGGTGGGCCTGTCCAATGTATCCAACGGCGTGCCCAGCGAGAACCGCAGCTTGATCAACCGAACTTTTCTGGTGATGCTCATGGCTGCGGGGCTCGACTCGGCCATCGCCGATCCCCTGGACGAGGCTCAAAACGAGGTGATCCGCATTGTCGAGGAGCGAGACACCAGCACCCCGGTGGGCCAGCTCCTGGTCAACCTCTACGACGCCACCGCAGCCACAGAGGAACTGGACCCGTCCCTGGTGGACATGGGAGACCCCAAACAAGCAGCAATCTACAAGACCCTTCAAATCCTGACCAACAAGGTCATCTACGCCGACGCCTATTTGAGGATGTGAGCATCTGGTATCCGGCTCGGTCATCAATATCGTAGGGGCGAAGCATTCCAGCGGGGCGTCTACGCCAGGCAGACAACCTCCGTCTGGACAGGCAGCTCGGCCCGAGGCACCCGACGTTGGGAATGCCTCGCCCAATCGCGAAATGTTGACTTTTGCCCCCAGTTGTTGTATCCTTTGGCCGCTTCCAAATTACGATCAAAGGAGATGAGTCGTGAGCACTAAAGATATCCAAGAGATGAGGCAAGCGCACGAGGTGCTGGCCGAGTTCGATTACGAGTTGGGCGAAGTCGAGAAGGGCTACACCAACCGAACTCTCTACGTCAACCTCTCCGACAACACCATCGCCAGCAAGCCGGTGACCCAGCAGATGAAGGATATCTTCACCGGCGGCAAGGGCTTTGGCCTTTGGCTGCTGTGGAATGGGGTCACAGGCGATACGAAATGGAACGACCCGGAGAACGAGATCGTCATCTCGTCCGGCCCCATAGGCGGAACCACGCAATACCCCGGCTCTGGCAAATCGCTGGTGGTGAGCCTTTCCCCTACGACACACTCGGTGATAGACAGCAACGTGGGTGGACACTTCGGCCCACTGCTCAAGTTCGCGGGATGGGACGCCCTCGAGATCCAGGGCAAGGCCGAGAGAGACGTGATCGTCTTCATTGATGGGAACGCAGGAAAGGTGACTATCGAGGAGGCACCTGAAGAAGCCGTAGACACCCACCTCATCGGCGAACAGATGATGGAGATGTTCGCCAAAACCGACAGGGAGAAGCGCGACATCTCGACCGTCTCGGCGGGAAGCGGCGCCGATCACACCCTCATCGGCTGCCTGAACTTCAGTTGGTACGATGTGCGCCGCAAGAGTGTGCGCTTCAAGCAGGCAGGCCGTGGCGGCATCGGAACGGTCCTGAGGGATAAAAAGATCAAGGCCCTGGTGGTCAAGTACAGCGGCAGGAAAGGAGTCGCCAACAACCCTGCGGACAGGAAACGCATCAGCAAGGTGGGCAGCAAGATTAACAAGGAGATCCGCGATTATGATGCGGTGCAGAACAGGATGCGCAACGTGGGCACACCCTACCTGGTGAGTATCATGAACGACTATGATCTTCTGCCGGTGTACAACTTCAGGTTCGGCTCGCACCCGGAGGCCGAAAAGATAGCGGGGGATGTGTGGGAAAAGAGATTCACCCAGGACCTCCCCGACGGCTGCTGGCTTGGCTGCACCATGAGCTGCTCCCACGCTGTGGACGGCTACGAGCTCAGGACGGGGCCATACAGGGGACAAGTGGTGATCGTTGATGGCCCAGAGTACGAGACCACCGCCGGCTGTGGCTCTAACTGCGGCATCTTCGACCCCGATGCGCTGCTGGAGATCAACTTCTACTGCGATACCTATGGTATAGACACCATCTCCTTCGGCACGCTGACCGCCTTCGTGATGGAGTGCTACGAAGCTGGCATCCTCAACGAGGAGATCACCGGTGGACTGGAGCTGAGCTTCGGCAACGCCGTCGCCGCCATTGAGCTGCTGCACCAGATGGGGCGGGGCGAGGGCTTTGGCCTGATCGCCGGGCAGGGCATCCGCCGCGTGACGCAGATCTTCGCCCAGGAGTATGGTGGCGATCCCCAGTTTATGCACGACATCGGGATGGAGGCCAAGGGGCTGGAGTACTCGGAGTACGTGACCAAGGAATCGTTGGCCCAGCAGGGCGGCTACGGGCTAGCCAGCAAAGGGCCGCAGCACGACGAGGCCTGGCTGATCTTCATGGACATGGTCAACAACCAGTTGCCCACCTTCGAGGACAAGGCGGAGGCATTGCACTACTTCCCCATGTGGCGCACCTGGTTCGGGCTGTGTGGGCTGTGCAAGCTGCCCTGGAACGATATCGTGCCGCCGGACAACGCAGAGACAGACGAGCCACCCAAGATACCGGAGCACGTGCAGAACTACGTGGAGCTCTTCTCCGGCGTGACCGGACGGGAAGTGACCAAGGAAGACCTCATCACCATGTCGGAGACGGTATATAACTTCCAGCGCGTCTTCAACCTGAAGATGGGGTTCGGCACCCGCGAGCACGATGCCATCCCCTATCGCTCCATGGGGCCGGTGACCGTCCAGGAGTACGAATCCCGCGCCGAGCGATACGACAAGCAGCTCAAGGAACTGGTGAGGGACGACGCCGAAGGCAAGACCACCGAGGAGAAGATGGCAGCCCTGCGGGCGTATCGCGAGGAGCAGTACGAGAAGCTGATAGACGCCGTCTACAAACGCCGTGGCTGGACACCCAACGGCATTCCCACCCCAGAGACCCTCAAGCGGCTGCACATAGACTTCCCCGACATGGTGGAACTCGTAAGGCGGCACATCGAATAGCGACAGCAAGAGCGAGATGATACGGGTTAATGACAAGTTCGATGTCGAGTGGCAAGAGGGAATGACCGTCAACTCTCTTTTGACGATTCTCAAGTTCACCTTCCCGATGATCATAGTCTCGGTGAACGGCAGGGTTGTCCCCAAGAGCGAGTACGGACCGACGAGGGTTGAGGACAACGACGAGGTAAAAGTCATTCACCTCATCGCCGGCGGCTGATCTAGTGGCCTCCGAATAACCCTCTACCATTGGTGGGGAATAACACAAACCCAAAAGGTGACATTGTTACTTCAACCTACAGATCAAGGAGGATAGAATCAACATGGTCAACAAATTGCAATTACCCGGCCCTAAAGCAAAGGCCTGGGTCGAGAAGGATACAGCCGCCATCTCTCCTTCCTATACCCGTTCTTACCCCTTTGTGATGGACCACGGCCAGGGCTCAGAGGTCTGGGACGTGGACGGCAACCGCTTCATTGATTTCAATGCTGGCATTGCAGTCACGGCCACGGGCCACGCCCACCCCGCTGTGGTTAAGGCCATCCAAGAGCAGGCCGAGAAGTTCATCCACATGTCCGGGACGGACTTCTACTACCCCGTCCAGATCAAGCTGGCGGAGAAGCTCAATGCCTTGGTCCCCATCGGAGAGGAGACCCAGGTCTTCTTCACGAACTCAGGCACTGAATCAGTGGAGGCAGCTTTCAAGCTGGCCCGCTACTACACAGGACG
>JAUWYT010000188.1 GCA_030615705.1 Chloroflexota bacterium | reverse complement strand
GGATGCACAAGGCAACCTGCCTTCGGTTAATGACCCCTTGATTTGAGCCGCTATTTCTTGCTTCATCTGCCCCTACCTTCCTTCGACCCTTCGACAGGCCCCTGGTCCTTTGGCACTGTACCGTACCCTTGGTCCTGGGGCCCAAGGACCCAGGGCGGTCCAGTACGGTGCCCAGGGAAAAAGGGCTCAGGACACAGCGGGGTGCCTGGCTTCGTTGGCGCGGGGGTAGTAGAGGTCACAGACGTGCAACAATTGTGCGACACGGACGGCGATGGGGATGTGGATCAGGAACCAATCATGCCTTCTCTGGTGGTGGTGAACAAGGACACTGGCCCTGGGGACGTCACCAGCGTATATGATGGCATCCCCGTGAATAGGCCATCGCACCTCATTGGCAGCCAACAGAGAAGCCACCAGGATTGCTCTGGTGGCCTTTTCGCATTCATCCGGCATGGATGTTGGTTGGAGGTGAAAGCCCCCGCGAAGGTTGGTAACACCAACGGCAGCTCAAGGCAAGGGGCGACATCGCGAGGCTTCGTCGTGAGCCTTCGGCCCGAGCTCAGGCCGCGGGCTCAGCCGACGGCGGGGTCTGGATAAAGCTGGCAAGCAAAACCGCTGTCGCTCAGTTGAACATTCGACCGGGCCCGCATTGAAAGCTCGCTCCGTGGCCTGGTTGTCGTGCTGCGAGAGGAGGCGGAACGATCCCTTCCCGCGATGGTTATGGCTCGGGGACCAGGATTCGAACCTGGATTTTAGGATCCAAAGTCCCGCGTCCTGCCGTTAGACGATCCCCGACCGTTCCCCCATGGTTTGCACTATGGGGGGAAGGCAGCGAGGGTGGGCTTCGAACCCACAACCTTCCGGTTAACAGCCGGGCACTCTACCAGTTGAGCTACCTCGCTGCGTCTAATTCTTGCCAGCGCCTCAGAACTCTTCAGTTATCTCAAGTGGGCCGCGCGGGACTCGAACCCACAACTCTCGGCTTAAAAGGCCGATACTCTGCCACTTGAGTTAGCGGCCCCACTCACATTATATCGTACTTATCATCAGTTGTCAAAAGGCCCAAGCTGGGCTATAATAACTCTCCGGAGTCTGTTCGCTTGCAAGGAGGAATAAGTGACCCAGCCACACAAATATGATCTTGTCGTCATTGGCGGGGGGCCAGGAGGGTATGTTGCCGCCATCCGCGCCGCCCAACTGGGGGCCAAAGTGGCCCTGGTGGAGAAGGGGCGCGTCGGCGGCACCTGCCTTAACCACGGCTGCATCCCCACCAAGGTGCTGGTGCGGAGTGTCGAGGCACTCCATTTGGTGGAGGAGGCTTCAGCCTTCGGGGTGATAGTCGAGAAACCCACCTTCGATTTCGCCCGCATCATGACTCGCAAGGATGAGATCGTGGCCCGCCTAGTGGGAGGGGTGGAGGGGCTGTTGAAAGCTCACAGGGTGGAAGTCGTGTCGGGGACGGCGACAATCGTCGAGCCGGGGTTGGTTCTCGTAAAGCCGGCGAGCAGCAAGCAACAGGCAGCAGGCAACCAGCCTCCTGCTTCCAGCTTTCAGGAACTGGCTTCCGGAAGCGTCATCATCGCTACTGGCTCTGTCTCCGCCCGCCCCCCCATCGCCGGTTTAGATGCGCCGGGTGTCCTTACCAGTGCCGATGTGTTGGAGTTGAAGGAGGTCCCGGATAGCCTAGCAGTGATAGGCGGGGGTGTGATTGGCCTGGAGCTCGCCGGCATCTTCCACGGTCTGGGTACAAGGGTTACCGTACTGGAGATGCTCCCCACCCTGCTGCCCACTATGGACGGCGAACTGGCCCGTCGCTACAGGAACTACCTCCAGCGGGGAGGGGTGGAGGTGCACCTGCCAGCGCGGGTGGAGGAGATCCGGCCGAAGGGAGATCGGCTGGCGGTCAGGATTGCCGACTCTGAAGAGGAGGTTGAGGCGGAGAAAGTGCTGGTAGCCACGGGGCGGGTGCCCTACACCGAGGGGTTGGGGCTGGAGGAGCTGGGAGTCAAACGGGAGCGGGGAGCTATCGTGGTGGACGAGCATATGGCCACCAACGTGCCGGGGGTATACGCTATCGGCGATGTGACCGGGGGAGCGATGTTGGCTCACGTGGCCAGCCGCCAGGGGGAGGTGGCGGCGGAAAACATCCTGGGCCGCCCTGTAGCCATGGATTACCGCGCCGTGCCCAATTGTGTCTTCACCCTCCCGGAGATGGCTGGCGTAGGGCTGACCGAGGAGGAAGCCAAGGAGAGAGGACTTGACTACGAGGTAGCCCGTTTTCCCTTCTCGGCCAGTGGGCGGGCACTCACCATTGGTGAGACGGCTGGCTTGGTGAAGCTGATCTGCGAGAGGGGATTTGGCAAAGTCTTGGGTATGCACATCATGGGGCCTCACGCCAGCGACCTCATTGCCGAAGGGACTCTGGCCATCCAGATGGGGGCCAAGGCCAGGGACATAGCCGAGACCATCCATGCCCACCCCACCTTGCCCGAGGCAATCATGGAAGCGGCCAAGGCAGCGGCCTTTGGCGAGGCGATCCATTACCGAAAGAGATGATTAACGTTTCCACGGGCACAGCCGCAGTGTTCGGCCTGGACAACATAAAAATGGACGTGGCGCCTACCACAGGCTACTTGATGCTGGGGGGGCGCTGTGTCATGGATTGTGCCTTCTGCGCCCAGGCGCGCTCAAGCCAGGCTAGCGCCTTGAAGCTCTCCCGCATTACTTGGCCGGAATTCGACGAGTCACAGACCTTGGCGTTGCTTGCCAAAGCCGTCGAGCGAGGAGACATCAGGCGCTGTTGCCTCCAGGTGACGGTGGCCGAGGGTTACTTCCAGCGTACGCTGGAGGTGATCCGAGCTGTGCGAGGAACCTGCAATGTACCCGTTGATGCCGCGATCTTGCCCAGAGACATGGCTCAGGTTGAGGAGTTGTTGGCAGCAGGAGTTGATCACATCGGCTTCGGGTTAGATGCCGCTGGTGAGCGGGTCTTCCAGCGAGTCAAAGGTGGGAACTGGGCGCAGAGTGTCTCCCTCATCGAAGATGCAGCACGGCGGTTCCCCGGCCATGTAGCCGTGCATCTCATCGTCGGCCTGGGTGAAAAAGAACAGGAAGTGGCCGAGGTGATCCAGCGGATGCACGACTTAGGCCTCATCATTGGCCTCTTCGCCTTCACCCCTGTCCGAGGTACACGCATGGAAGACGTTTCGCCACCTCCCATCTCTACTTATAGACGGATGCAAGTCGCTCGCTATCTCATAGCCAACGATCTGGCTCGAGTTGGGAACTTCACCTTCTCCACTGCAGGCCAACTTCTCAGTTTTGACCTCCCTCCTTTGCCAGAAATCCTGGCTGATGGCGTTGCCTTCCAGACCTCTGGTTGTCCCGATTGCAACCGCCCCTTTTACAATGAGCGGCCTGGCGGGACGATGTACAATTACCCAAAGCCATTAACGTCGCAACAGACAAAGGCTGCTATCGAAGAGTTAGAAGTACTGATTTAAGGGCACTGTTCGGTTAGAAGTCTCGATTTAAGATGGTGGGAAAACAAGCGAGATCTGGTACTGCCGGTATGACCGATTCGATCATCTGTTACCCTGTCGCTGATTGGCGGCTGTTGAAAACTGGGCTTGCAGATGGCGCTACCAACATGGCTATTGACGAAGCCATCCTGTGGGCTGTGGCTGAGGGGGAATCCGGGCCAACACTTCGCTTCTACGGCTGGGAGCCGCCTTGCCTTTCCATCGGCTACAGCCAGTCAATGGAGGGCGAGGTGGATGTAGATAAGTGCCGGGAGTCCGGCACCGACTTCGTGCGGCGGCCAACGGGCGGGCGATCCATCCTCCACGCCGACGAGCTGACCTACAGCGTTGTTGCCCCCCAAGCGGAGCCTCGCGTTGCCGGAGGCGTAATCGAGTCCTACCGTCGTCTGAGCACGGGGTTAGTTGCGGGCCTGCGGGCGCTGGGCCTGGCAGTCGCTCAGGTCGAGACCGCTAACGACAAGGGCCAGTCAGCGGCTTGTTTTGACGCTCCATCTAGTTATGAGATCACCGTGGACGGCAAGAAGTTGGTAGGCAGCGCTCAAGTGCGCAAGAAGAGCGTACTGCTCCAGCACGGCTCCCTGCCCCTGAAAGGCGACATTGCCCGCATCTTCAACTTCTTGAAAGTGCCATCGGAAAAGAGGCAGGAGGAGTTGAGGCAGGAACTGCGGGTCCGTGCAACTTCGCTGGAGTTAGCGCTGGGATATAGCGTCCCTTTCGAGGAAGTTGCCCGACATCTAGCGACTGGCTTTGCCCAGGCCCTGAACCTGCAGTTGATCCCCGGCCGACTCAGCGAGCACGAGTTGGCCTTAGCCGAGAAGCTCAGGCGGGAAAAGTACACGACACGGAAGTGGAATTTTCGGGGGTGAGGTATGCTCATTCCATGTTACCAAACCGGGCAGAATATGGTAAAATAAGGTGCTGGACCCACGGGGGTGGATCATGGTCATCGGTACATGCGTTATCGAACTGCGCATCCCCGGCAACAGGTCGCTGAAGGGCAAGCGGAGG
>JAUWYT010000154.1 GCA_030615705.1 Chloroflexota bacterium | reverse complement strand
CCGCTTTCTCCATCAGCCTGACCATCTCCGGAGTTGCCAGCACGGCTACATTCCCGCTGCCCAGGTGTCGGGCCGTGTTCTCCTCACGCACAAACATCTCGCTCTGTCCTACCAGACCGGGTACGATTTCCTCCATATATCATTGCCTCCTTCGCGGCTCGGATCACCGGCTCGTGATGCTGATCGGTTCAAGCAATAGCCTATCGGCAACAGGCTGCCCCCCTTCGAAGATGGCGAAACGCTGCATGTCCGTCCGGGAATGAATCCCGATTTCCAGTTGATATTCGCCCATTGGGACATCGGAGGGCAGCGGGAAATGGTGCACCTGGACGAAGATGTCCCCGGCCTCCCAACCGGCGGTCGAGACGCTCAGGATGTCCCTCCCTCCCCAGACGGTGCTCTGGCTGTCAAGCAGGTGGACGAACATAGCCAGGGGTAAGGGCGACGCGATGTCCTGCAGGACAAGTGCCAAAGGACCAGGGGCCCTTTGTCCCTGGGCCCTGTACTTAGGCCGCCCTCTGTCGTTGGGCCAGAGGACCAAGGGTCCAGGACAAGTGCCAAAGGACCAGGGGCCCGTCGAAGGGCTGTCGAAGGGTGGAATAGCGCCAGATAGAGTACGAAGAAGAGGAAGATCAGGGGGATCATCCGGCCAGCAGGATAGGTGTAGAGGGTTCCTCCCAGGAAGACACCAGCCAGGCGAAATAGACCCACAACTGGCGTTCGACCGTCGGCTGCCTCAGTCCCGCCCAGAAGAAATAGGCGGCGGCCGTGGCCATGGGCGGGAGGCTGGCAGCCCGCAGCCCCACTCGGCTCATGAAAACCGGCCAGAAGGAGACAGCCAGACCAGCGCTCGCCAAAAGGGCGACCCCATAGCCGAAAGCCCTTCGCGCCAGCAGGTAGGCAAAGATGATGGTGACCAGACCGCACAGCACGGCGGCCAGGCGGATGCCCAGATAGTTGGTGCCGAAGAGGGCGATGGTGCCGGCCATGAGGTAGACAAAGAGCGGCTCGTTGCCCGCGTTTGATTCAAAGTAGATGACGTGACTCCACTTGCAGCGCGACAGAGGCGTCGTGGCCCTGGAAGACCTCGTCGTGCTGGAGGCCCGGTGGCGCTGCCTCCAGGCGATAGAGTCGAAAGAAGGCAGCTAGCAGCAGGATCGCCACCAGCAGAACGACCTCCCACCGTCGCGGCGATGATTCCCCTCCCCGGTTCATCGTTTATTCTATTCCCTCCAAAATAGCCAGCAGGAACTCAGCGCATTTGACCATGTCAGCGACAGCAACTTGTTCTTCCTTCGTGTGCACTTTCTCCATGCCCGCGCTGATGTTGATCGTCGTTATGCCCGCGGCGTTAAAGATGTTAGCGTCGCTTCCCCCGCCGCTGGGCACCAGGGCTGGCGTCAAGCCCAGGGTTCTGGCTGCTGCCACGGCCCTCCGCACGATGCCGTCCTCCTCGCTGAGCTTAAAGGTGGAATAAGAGCGCTGCACATCTATCTCCACCGTAGCCCCATGCCGATTCGCTGCCTTCTTTAACGCTTCGGTCATGGCCTGGACTTGGGCCTCCAACTTCCTCTCGTCGCGGCTGCGGGCTTCGCCTTCTATCTCGGCCTGGTCGGGGACAATGTTGGTCGCCGTGCCTCCCTGGATGCGCCCGAGGTTGGCCGTGGTCTCCTCATCAATCCGCCCCAGGGGCATGGCGGCGATGGCCTCGGCCGCCACCAGGATGGCGTTGATGCCCTTCTCCGGCGCGACGCCGGCGTGGGCCGCCTTGCCGTGAACGACGGCCCTGATCTTATCCTGGGAGGGGGCGGAGATGACGATGGTGCCGATCTCTCCTCCGCTGTCGAGGACGATGCCCTCTTGGGCGCGAAGTCTGGTCAGGTCCAGCCCCTTAGCGCCCTTCAATCCCTTTTCCTCACTCACCGTCAGTGCTACCTCCAAGGGCGGGTGGGCCAAATCCTGCTCCACCAACACCCTGAGAACCTCCAGGATGACCGCGACGCCCGACTTGTCATCGGCGCCCAGGATGGTGCTGCCATCGCTTTTGATAACCCCGTCCTCAATAACGGGCTTCACGCCTCGTCCCGGCTGGACAGTGTCCATGTGGGCGTTGAGGAGGATTGGCTGCCCTTCTTCCGCCAGGCGGGCGATGATATTGCCCGTTGTATCGCGTTCAACTGTCAAGCCCAGGCTCCTCAGCTCGGCCGTCAGATGCCGTGCTATCTCTTCTTCCTGGCCGCTGGGGCTGTCGATCCGAACGAGTTCCAGGAAGGTTGAAACCAGTCTATCCCGATTGATCATTTTTTGCACCCTCCGCGTATCCAAGATTGCTCCAAGGGGATTGCCAAATCCCCGCTTCTGGCCTGGATCTGGCGATCCGGGCCGAGCCAACTTGTATCTACTGATCCTCCGTGTTCGATTCCTCCACCCGTCTTATCTCGAAGACCACGGGATTAAAAGCATCGGGGCAGGCGTGGGTAGCCACGTCTTTGTCTTCCAGCCAGGGGAAATTGGCCCCATAGCGCATGGCGAAGACCTTGGGCAGGAAGCTGTAGAGCGCGTGGAGACAGACCCGCCCCTGCACCGTCTCGCCGTCGAACACAACTTGTTCCCCTACTTGATAGCCGAAATCGCAGTGCCCCTTCACCGATTGAACGGTGGCTATGATCTGATAAACTTTGTCCATTTTATCCCCTTCGATTATTCTCCCCCGTTGGCACCAGCACGCGAGGCAACTCCTCTGGTTCGTCCGTCTCCCCGGTCATGTAGATATAGACGGCCTCTTCCCGGTTGCTGAAGGCTGCGTGACGGCCGTCCTTGTCCAAGGCGACAATGTTCATCGTGCCCGGATAGAGGCTGGCCAAGGCGTGGAGGTCTTTCATGGCCTGGCGCCCGGCTTCCTCTAAAGGTAGTCCCATCTTCAGGTAGAGGACAACGCTGCGAGCTGTGCCAGCCAGGATAGCCATCTCGCCCAGACCAGTGCAGGCGGCAGCGCCATACCGGTTGTCAGCGTAATTACCAGCCCCGATGAGGGGCGAATCACCGACGCGACCGGGGTACTTCCAACCCTGACCGCTGGTACTCACCCCGGCGCAGATGTTGCCGTCGGCGTCCTGGGCGAGGAAGTTGACTGTGCCCCCGGCCCACGGTGACTCCCTTACCCGCTTCACCCACTGGCGCAAGGCTGGCTCTTCCTTCAGATTTGCTAGCATCGTCTCTGGTATTGCCTTGTGCAGCCGCTCTTCCCAAACCTCCTTGGCCTCCTCGGTCAATAACTCTCGGCGATCGAAGCCCATCTCGGCGGCAAATCGCTCCGCACCAGAACCGACAAGTAGGACGTGCGGCAGCTCCTCCATTACCTTACGCGCGATGGATATGGGGTGTTCATAGCCCTGCAAAGCTCCCACGGCACCAGCAGCCAAGGTCTGCCCATCCATGATACTTGCATCCAGCTCCACTTCGCCCAACAGGTTGGGAATTCCTCCGAGGCCTACGGTCTTATCCTGCGGGTTGCTCTCTACCAGGCGAATGCCAGCTTCTACCGCGTCAATGGCTGAGCCGCCATTTCTCAGCACCCTCATCGCCGCCGAGATACCCACTTTGCCGTTGCTGCTGGCTACAATTATCATTTTGTTCCTGCCACAAAACGCTCTTGTTCTTGGAGTAAGCGTTTCATGTCGTTGGCCGGGAGTTGCACTCCCGGCCCTGTTGTGAAAGAGGGCCTGTTTGCCCCATCAGAACGCTTGCTGACAAGTGGGCGGGGGCCCCCGGAGTGCAACTCCGGGGGAGGTGAGCGATTACCTTCTTGGGAAGCCTAACTTCCCCTGGATCTCCTCCAGGATCTCTCGTGCCCTTTGCACTGCCCTCGCCCGGTGGCTGATCTTGTTTTTTGTCTCTGGTGGCAGGTCGGCCATGGTCTTCCCGTATTCTTGCAGATAAAAGACGGGATCGTAGCCGAAGCCGTGCTCTCCCTTAGGCGCAAAAGCAATAATCCCCTCACAAATTCCCTCTGCGGTGTGAACCTGCCCCCCCGGTGTGGCTACAGCAATGACGCAGCGGAAGCGAGCTGTCCGCTCCTCCCAGGGCACCTCCCTTAGCTTTTCCAGGAGGAGCCGATAGCGCTCTTTATCGCTGGCCCCTGTTCCGGCATAGCGGGCTGAGTGTATCCCTGGCTCGCCACCAAGGGCATCCACCTCCAGCCCTGAATCATCGGCCAAGGCTACGAGGCCGCTGGCCCTGGCGTAAGCGGCGGCCTTCAGTCTGGCGTTCTCGGCGAAGCTTGCCCCCGTTTCGGCCACTTCGATGTCCAGGCCCTCCTGGGCGGGGTAAGTTAGCTCCAGGGGCAGGCCAGCCAGTAGTTCCTCGTACTCTTCTATCTTGCCGGGGTTATGGGTGGCTATTAGCAATTTCACCATCTTGGTTGACAAATCTCTGCAAGCATAGTATATTTAGCGGCGTCCAAATTATGCCCAAGGAGGAACCAACTGTGAAAACGTTGTTCAAGAGAAGGAAATTCAAGCCTCCCCCGCCAGGCCAGGTGGAGACGGTGGTAGGCCCCACCACCAATTTCAAAGGCACCGTTCAAAACGACGGTGGGCTGCGCGTTGAAGGCATCTTCGAGGGATTGGTGGAAACAGGCGGCAACCTCATCGTCGGTGAGGAGGCCAAAGTAATGGCCGACATCGTCGCCTACAACGTTTCGGTGGCGGGGGCGGTAAAAGGCAATATCAAGGCCAACCGGGTGGAGATCCTATCCAGTGGTCGCGTCTGGGGCGACATCGCTGTGAAGTCCTTCCTGATTGATGAGGGAGGTTTCGTCCGTGGTGAGATCATCATGGAGGGCGCTGAGTTCGAGCTTCCTCTCACCAAGGCCCCCGAGCCAGCACGAACAACCGCCGATGTCGAAAAAGACGAGAGTGCTTGAATCCCCATTTGCAAAAAGGCCGATTGGCAGGCTACGAGCCCAATCGAGGAGAGTCCTCCTTCGATTGGGCTCTTCTTATTCTGTTCCGCAGTGGAGAACAGCAGATTGGCAGGATTAACGGATCAAGTGGCTTGGACTGAGAAGCAATCCGTAAATCCTGCGCATCCGTGTTCTTAACCCGAGGCCCAAAGCAGCCACGTAACCGAACCCGCCTACATACAAGAGCAAGAAGGGCACAGCGTAG
>JAUWYT010000002.1 GCA_030615705.1 Chloroflexota bacterium | reverse complement strand
CATACTCATCTGCCTTTGCCTTGTTCTAGTTAGCCTGGCGTCAATTTTTCTATTATTCCTTTGTTTATAGATATAGTAGTCGTAGTAGGCTTTGTGGAAAAGTGGAAAGTTGCAGAGCTTAGGGAGCGAGAAACTAGTGGTTGGGGAAGTGATGCGAGGAGGCACAGTCTGTAGGTAAGAGTAGGTTAGCTGTAGCAAACAGTGGTGTGGATAAAGTTGGGGATGAAGGCAGGGGGTAAAGAAGCTAAATTCACAAGAATCTCACTGATGATCAGTGAAATCTGCTACAAGATATAGGGTGGGCTCCTTAGCTCAGCGCAATATCTGGGGTATGGAGTGTCGGGTGGGCACCTCAAAGTTATCCCCAGACTCATCTTGTTATCCACAGATAACAGGCGGTTATCAACAGATTCTATCCACAAATGGATCAGCGGAAAAGCAAGGGAGATAGGCATGTATAGCTGGCCCATCTCCCTTGCTTTGTCCAACAGTAAAGTAAGGTACTATCTGGTGCCATCGTTGACTTCGACGAGCTCAGTCGAGTCGTAGAGCATCTTCCTGACGGCTAGTATCTCGCGACGCAGTATTTCGTCTCTCTCTGTTTGATCACTGATCTTCTTAAGGCCATATAAGACAGTGGTATGATCACGTCCTCCCAAGGCCTTCCCTATCTGAGGTAAAGAGGCCTTTGTTTCCTGGCGTGCTAGATACATGGCAATCTGGCGTGGTTTAACCACTTTCTTGGTACGGCTTCGCCCCTTGAGATCCTCAAGGCTCAGGGAATAGAAATCGGCCACAGCCCCAATCACGGCCGCCGGGGTGCATTTTTTCTGATAAATGAGCATGCCCTGCAAAGCGACGGTAGCCAACTCAACCGTCAGGGGCTGTCTTTTCGACATAGCCGCGGCTACAACTCGGTTCAAAGCCCCCTCTAACTCCCGGACATTGCTTATGAACTTGTGGGCAATATATTCGATGACCCGATCAGCCACGGGTATAGGCCGGGATTCTCGCTTGAATTGCAGGATGGCGATGCGAGTTTCGAGATCTGGTGGTTGGATGTCAGCTATGAGCCCTCCTTCGAAGCGAGAGCATAAGCGCTGCTCCAGGGTGAGGATAGCCTTAGGAGGACGATCGCTGGAGATGACGATCTGCTTGTTAGCAGCGTGTAGAGTGTTAAAAGTATGGAAGAATTCCTCTTGGGTGCTCTCCTTGCCAGCAATGAAGTGAATATCATCCAATAGCAACACATCTATGGTCCGGTACTTACTTCTAAAACCTTCAGTGCTATGATTGCGGATGGAGCTAATCAATTCGTTGGTGAACTTTTCGGAGGACGCATAGAGCACTCGGTGGCCTTTGTCTTGACAGGCGTGGCCCAGTGCGTGCAGCAGGTGGGTCTTGCCCAACCCTACGCCTCCGTAGATGAAGAGGGGATTGTAAGCCGTAGCTGCAATCTCAGCCACTGCTAGACCAGCAGCGTGAGCCAGGCGGTTGCTGGGGCCGACGATGAAGGTAGAGAAAGTATATCTTGAATTGAGCATCATTGACGAGGGATTCTTGTTGGTGGTTGTTTCGGGCTGGGGAACTGATGATTGCAGCAAGGGCAGCGGGTCCTCCTCGCCAAGGGTCTTGGCGTTGAGGACGAATTTTGCCTCTACAGTGCGACCCACAATGCCCACCAGGGTGCGCTTGATAATGGACATGAGACGGTTTTCAAGCCAATCTTTGGCATAGGCATTGTGCACTCCTATAATGAGAGTGCCATCTTCATAGGAGACGGCTTTAGTGTTCTTGAGCCAGGTATCGAAGGTAGGCTTGGTCATTTGCAGTTGTAATTCACCTAATGCTGCCCGCCAGATCTGATCAGCGTTCATGCTGTCTCTGCGCCACCTTCTCGCTCACTATGTTTGGTCGATTAAGCTACATGTGGTTGGCTTCGGCCTGGGGCTGCCCCTAAAATGATGTCTCGCTACGGATTGCGTAGATGCCTAACGACGTTTAGAGCATCCTCGCTCCAACGTCTGATGTCTTCGCAGATATATTTGGGGGGTCTGAGAGGTGCTTATGGTGCAACTTAGAACATGGGGTGTTAAGTTAAAACTAGGGCGACATAGGGTCCTTATGAGGACAAATCAGTCATACCAGAATGACTGCCATAGATCCTACTTTACCGACGAGATTCCATTTGCAACGCGAAATCTCACCGGGATAGACAAGGCTGTCTTGCTCAACCATCAATAAATATTGTACCAAAATTCTCCCCTTTTGACAATGGTTTTTGGGCTGAGAATCTTAAAGTCTACAGTGTTTTAAGGATATTTATGTTTAAGTGCTGGGGCGTGGGAAGCTTGCTTCCACTGCAATAATCGTGTAAAATATCTTGGGGGAAAAGGGTATTCATTATGGCTACAATGGGGGGCAGTCATGGGGATCCTCAAGGTATCAGCGAGATCAAGGTCTACAGCAGTGGCGGGAGCCATTGCTGGGGTGGTTCGGGAAAGTGGACGAGCTGAGGCTCAGGCGATCGGCGCGGGAGCAGTAAACCAGGCAGTCAAAGCGGTGGCCATAGCCAGGGGGTTTCTTGCTCTTGATGGGATAGATGTCATCTGTATTCCCGCTTTCACCGAGGTGGAAATCGAGGGCAAAGAGCGCACGGCGGTGAAGTTGATTGTGGAGCCCCGATGATCAGTCGGGTTGACCTGCACTTACACAGCACTGCTTCCGACGGCGAGTTTTCTCCTTCGGAATTGGTGGCGATGGCGCTGGAGCGCAATCTCTTGGCCATTGCCATCACCGATCATGACACGACGGAGGGCATTGACGAGGCTTTGGATGCAGCAAGAGGCACAGAGCTTGAAGTCATCCCCGGGGTAGAGATTAGCTCTGACGTTCCCCACGAGGAGGTTCATCTGCTTGGCTATTACATTGACCACCATGACCCGACTCTGGAGAAGAAGCTGTGCGCCTTCCGGCAGACTCGTCTTCACCGGGCTAGGGAGATGTTGGCCAAACTGGCAGCTCTAGGATTCCCATTACAATGGGAGATGGTGGCTGAGTTGGCAGGTGGTGGCTCCGTTGGGCGGCCGCACATCGCCCAGGCCATGGTCAAGATGGGATATGTGGCTTCCACTGACGAAGCTTTTTCCCTTTACCTCGGGCGCAATGGCCCCGCCTACGTGGAGCGCTACAAACTTAGTCCTTTAGAAGCTGTGTCTCTGATCAGAGAGGCTCGGGGGTTAGCCGTGTTGGCCCACCCCCTCAAAGTAACGCATTTCCTGCCTTCTTTGATAGAACAGGGGCTGGTTGGCCTAGAGGTGTACTATAACGGTTATTCGGCGGAGGACATACGGCAGTTAGCTCGTCTTGCCCGCAAATTCGACCTGATACCCACGGGGGGCAGCGATTTCCACGGCCCAGGCGTGCTGGATACCGTTGAAATGGGAGGCATATGGGTGCCTGTGGAGTTGGTGGAACGTCTGCGGGTCCTGGCAAAGATAAGGGCCTAACTCCGGTCTCGACGCCGTTTCCCTCTGGCACCCTTACCCTTACTTCTTACATCTTCAGCCGGGACCTCGACAGTCACTTCGCTCTCTAGTTCCACGTTGATCGTTTCTTTGAGGACGTTGATACCGGTCACTTTGCCTGGGCCATAGGAGGTGTTCACCTTCTCTCCAACCTGAGGCAGCCTCTTTTTAACTTCAGCGTAATACTCGTTTTCGTAGGTCAGACAGCAGAGCAAACGTCCACACAGCCCCGATATCTCCATCGGGCTGAGAGGCAGATCCTGCTGTTTTGCCATCCTAATGGAGACCGGGCTGAATTCGCTGAGGAAGGAAATACAACACAGGGGGCGCCCGCAACGGCCCAAGCCACCCATCAGCTTGGCCTCATCACGCACCCCGATCTGTCTCAACTCGATCTTTGTTTTGAAGGTCTTGGCCAAGTCTCGTGCCAGATCTCGAAAGTCTAGCCGTTTCTCCGCTGTGAAGTAGAAGACCAAGTGGCTGCCGTCGAAGTTATATTCAGCCTTGACCACCCTCATGGGCAAGCCGTACTCGGCCAGCTTTTCCCGGCACACTTCCAGGGTCTTGGGCTCAAGGTGACGATAATGCTCCATCTGCACCAGATCCCAAGGTTCGGCCCGGCGAATGATGCCCTTCAATTGGCTGAGCACCTCCTCCTCCGGCATCTCTTTAGGGGCCATGGCCACCTCCCCCGCCTCCCGGCCTCGCGTAGTCTCCACGATAACGTAATCGCCAACCTCCAAATCCTCGAAGCCGACGGGGTCGAAATAGTAGATCTTGCTCACCGGCTTAAAACGAATTCCCACTACCTTCGGCATCTGTTTCCTCTATCCTGGGGGCAGGCCTAGCATCAGCACTTCCAGGGTCAGGCGAGTGTTGGCGTTGTGCTCCAGTCTCCAGGCGGCGGCTCGGAGGGCCTTTACGAAGTCCCGCACCTGGGCTAAGCTGTACCGCTGTGCTTGGACCCTTAAGGTGCCCCCCCGATCAATGTTGACGATCCCCGCCGAGCTTCCACTTGCCGTCAGGAGCAAGTCCCGCCACCAACTGAGCCACAGGTGGAGCAACTCTCGCACTGCTTCGGGGTTGTGGCTGAGCTGCCGGGCATACCCCATGCGTTCTACCCGCCCTTGGCCCATCAGTTCCATCATTTCATCAAGATGCTTCTCCCGCCGGTCCAGGATGGCATCATCTTGACCAGCCGCCACCGCCCAGCCCAGCCGGCCGCCAGAGAGCCGGGCCAAGAGCTGGGCTCGTTTGGCATCCACCCCCCATCGCTCTTGGAGGGACCTTTGCACCGTTTCGGTGGCTAGAGGCCGCAGGTTGAGCACCTGGCAGCGGGAAACGATGGTAGGTAACAACGCTTCGGCCTCGCTGGCTGTAAGCATCAGGATTACGTGAGACGGAGGCTCTTCCAATGTTTTGAGCAGACAGTTGGCGGCTTCAGCAGTGGCTTGCTCCATCTGCCTTATGATATAGACCTTCCAGCGCCCCTCTAGAGGAAAGAGGGCTGCCTCGTGCCGCAATGTCCGCATCTGGTCTATCTTGATGGTTCGCCCTTCTCCTTGAATGACCTGGACATCGGGATGGCTGCCGTGGGCGATCTTGCTGCAGGCCAGGCACTGGCCACAGGGCTTCTCCTGGTCGAGACAGTTTAGAGCCTGGGCGAAGTTAAGAGCCAGAGACCTCTTGCCTATCTGAGGCGGGCCTGTCAGAAGATAAGCGTGAGCAACCCGCTCGCTAGCCAGGGCACGTTTCAACAGGTCCACAGCCCACTTGTGACCCACCACCTGCCACATAGCTTCCCCCTTTAACAGTTTGCTTTACGGATATTGTACCATAGATTACGTTTCATTCCAAATGGGCAACGTCAATTTGCATTTTGGGGCTTGTGTGGTATAATGTTGATGGATGGGCGGTTAGCTCAGTTGGCTAGAGTGCCACGTTGACATCGTGGAGGTCACTGGTTCGAGTCCAGTACCGCCCACTTCTCTGGCGATAAACCATATATCAAGAAGCGATGACCAGGACGAGTACTTGAGGGTAGGGCTTCAGGGAGGAGAGGTCGTTGACTGCAAGCCTCTCCAGCGGCGAACTCAAGGAAAACCACCTGCGAGCTGGGCTCCGGAAACGGGCAACGGATAAACGGATTCCTTGCCCCCAGTAAGGAGCTACGGAGGCGTCCGTTAGCAGCCGGAAGAGGAGAGCGGACTTGAGAAACAAGCGGATTTGGCAAAATCCGTTTCTTTCCAAATCCGTTGTCAAAGTTGGGTGGAACCGCGCGAGGAGAACCTCTCGCCCCAAGGGCGAGAGGTTTCGTCGTTGTAGCACGCGAACCAGCAAAACGCTGAAGGAGGATATCATGGTTGAGAAGAAGAATGAGCTTGATGCCCTGCGCCACTCTACAGCCCACGTCATGGCCGAGGCGGTGCTTTCGATGTTCCCCGAGACCAAGCTGGGCATCGGGCCGCCTATCGAGGACGGCTTCTATTACGACTTCGACTTGCCCCGTTCCGTAACGCCAGAGGATCTGGAGGAGATCGAGGCTCGCATGAGGGGGAGCATTGAGGCCCACAAGCCATTTGTACGCCGCGAGGTATCCCTAGAAGAGGCGGAGGAGATCTTCGCCGACCAGCCCTACAAGCTGGAGCTCATAAGGGATATGGGAGAAGGAGAGGTCATCTCCATATACTCACACGATACCTTCACTGACCTCTGCCGCGGGCCGCACCTGGAGCACACGGGCCAGATCAACCCGGTGGCCGTCAAGCTCCTCAGCATCGCTGGCGCCTACTGGCGGGGCGACGAGCAGCGGCCCATGCTGCAACGCATCTACGGCACCGTCTGGTTCACTCAGGAGGAGCTGGAGGCCTACCTTCATAGGCTGAAGGAGATCGAGAAGCGCGATCACCGCAGGCTGGGCCGGGAGCTAGACCTCTTCAGCACCCACGAGGAGAGCGGCGCAGGCTTGATCCACTGGCACCCCAAGGGGGGGCTCATTCGCACCATCATCGAGGACTTCTGGCGACAGGAGCATTACAAGGCCGGGTACGAAATCGTCTACTCGCCTCACATCGGCAAGGCATCGCTGTGGCAGACGAGTGGGCACTTGGATTTCTACCGGGAGAATATGTACTCGCCCATGGATATCGACGGCCAGGAGTACTTCATCAAGCCCATGAACTGCCCCTTCCACATCATGATCTACAAAACCAGGACGCGCAGTTACCGCGAATTGCCCCTTCGTTGGGCAGAGCTGGGCACAGTCTACCGCTATGAGCGAAGCGGTGTCTTGCATGGGCTGATGCGAGTGCGGGGCTTCACCCAGGACGATGCCCACATCATCTGCCGACCTGACCAGATTGAAGACGAGGTCTTGGGTTGCCTGGATCTGACCTCACATATCTTGGGCGCCTTCGGCTTTCAGGAATACGAAATGGCTCTCTCGGTGCGCGACCCGGAGCGCAAAGAGAAGTACATCGGTGACGATGCCACGTGGGAGGTGGCGGAAGGGTCACTGGTTAAGGCGCTGGAGCGGAGGAATCTCCCCCACAGGCGGATGGAGGGTGAAGCGGTGTTCTATGGGCCCAAGATTGACGTCCACATCAAAGATGCCCTGGGCCGTCTGTGGCAGTGCACGACCATCCAGTTCGACTTCAACATACCAGAGCGCTTCGACATGACCTTCGTCGGCCCGGATGGGCGAGAGCATCGCCCCTACATGGTTCACCGGACGCTTTTGGGTTCCCTGGAGCGCTTCTTCGGCGTCCTCATCGAGCACTATGCAGGTGCCTTCCCGGTGTGGCTGGCGCCGGTACAAGCTCGACTCATCCCCATCGCCGACCGCCACAACGACTACGCCTACAAGTTGCGGGACGAGCTGAAGGAGGCGGGGCTGCGCGTGGAGGTTGACGATTCGGCCGAACGCATGCAGGCCAAGATTCGCCAGGCTCAACTGGAGAAGATACCCTACATGCTGGTGGTGGGAGATCGGGAAGCGGCGGAGGGGACGGTGTCCCTGCGCTTGCGAACCGAGGAGGACCTGGGGCCGCGCACTGTGGCCGAGTTCATCAAGATGGCTCAGGAGGCCATCGCTGAGAAGCGCGACATTTAACTCATTGCTTCAGGTTGATTTGACTTCTCTGCCCAAATGTGTTATATTCTTGGTCAGTGGGGCGATTAGTCCAAAGTCTACGTTTGGCCTTGGACCAATTGACCATCGGGCCAACAGACCATCAGATTAATCAGTGAGGTGAGAGTATCAGCAAAAAGAGACATCGCGTCAACGAGGGCATCAGAGCCAAAGAGGTTCGTCTGATTGACGAGAACGGTCAGCAGGTGGGGATCGTGCCCCACCGAGATGCCCTGGAGTCCGCCCGGGCTCGTGACCTGGACCTGGTCGAGGTAGCTCCTAACGCCGACCCACCCGTTTGCCGGATGATGGATTATGGCAAATTCCTGTACGAGCAGGCTAAAAAGGAGAGGAAGGCTAGGAAAGCTCATAGGGCAGAGGTCAAGGAAATTCGCCTGCGTCCCAAGACCGGTGAGCACGACGTGGCCTTCAAAGTCAGGGATGCCCGCCGTTTCCTCAACGATGGCCTCAAGGTCAAGGTTCGAGTCCGCTTTCGCGGGCGCGAGATCACCTATCCCGAGCTCGGGCGGGAGATGCTGAACAGGATCGCGGAGGAATTAGGGGAGGTTTCCGAAATCGAGCAAGCGCCTCGTATGGAGGGCCGCAGCATGCTCATGATTCTGAGTCCTAAATAGGAGGTAGTTCATTGCCTAAGATCAAAACTCACAAGGCGACAGCTAAGAGGTTTAAATACAGCAAACGTGGCAAGCTTTTGCGCACTAAGGTGGGCAAGAGCCACTTGCGTCGCAGGAAGTCGAAGCGCGTCAAGCGTATGTTCGACGAGATGCACGAGGTCACAGCGCCGGGAGATATCAAGCGGGTTAGGAGGCTGGCGCCGTATCTCAAGAAAAGCCGCTAGGGGAGGGATTTGAAATTTGCCAAGGGTTAAAGGAGGGCCGAGGGCCCGTCGGCGTCATAAGAAAATGCTCAAACTCACTAAGGGCCAGAGGGGGACCAGGCACGCGCTATTCCGTCGCGCTAACGAGGCCATGCTGAAATCGTTGCACTATGCCTATCGCGATCGCCGCAATCGCAAGCGCGACATGAGAAGGCTTTGGATCGCGCGCATCAACGCCGCGGCCCGCCAGAGCGGGCTATCCTACAGCCGCTTCATATACGGGCTTAAACAGGCGGGAGTGGAACTCGATCGCAAGATCCTGGCCGAGATGGCCATCGAGGACGCCGATGCCTTCGCCCATTTGATCGAGGTAGCCAAGGGGGCGAGTTAGGGCTCTTCCTTATGGGTCGTCATGATCACCAGCACTGGCAACGAGAAGGTCAAATACGTTCGTTCCCTCTACAGGCGACGGGTTCGTTATCGTGAGAGGCGCTTCGTCATCGAGGGCGTCCGTTTGGTGGAGGAGGCGTTTAGAGCGGGAATCGTGCCCGCTCTTCTCTTTTATAACGAGGGGGTAGATGCCATCCCGGGCGGTCGGGAGCTGTTGGTAGAGATACAGAAAGGGGGCTCTCCCGCTTCCGCTGTGAGCGAGAAGGTGATGAAAGCCATGGCTGACACCGTCTCCCCCCAGGGCGTATTGGCTGTCGTGCCCTTCGTCGAACTGGCCCCGCCTCCTAGCCCCTCGTTGGGTTTGGTTGTGGACCGGCTGCGCGACCCGGGTAACTTAGGCAGCATCCTTCGCTCGGCCAACGCCGCCAGGGTGGAGCAGGTTATCCTGGCCCCGAAGACGGTGGACTCTTACAACCCTAAGGTGGTGCGAGGAGCCATGGGCGCCCACTTTCGGCTGCCCATCGTGGCCCTGAGTTGGCCGGAGATCGCCGAGGCTTTGGCTGGTGTTCAGATTCTATTGGCCGATGTGCGGGCCAAGCGGGCTTACTACGAAGTGGATTGGACACGGCCCTCGGCTCTGATCATCGGTGGCGAGGCCCACGGGGCCAGCCGGGAGGCGAGGGAGTTAGCTGCAGCCACGATTGCCATCCCCATGCACGGCGGGGCGGAGTCCCTGAACGCCGCCGTAGCTGCTAGTGTCATCCTTTTCGAGGCGGCACGGCAACGCCGGCGGTTATGACCGGGCAACAAAAAATGCTCTTTCCAGCGAGGCTGTTTTGTAGTATAATTCACGTTGGCCTGCGAATGCAAATTCGCAGGCTGAAAGCCAAAGACCTCGGTCGAGCCGTCGGATGAAAAGCCACTCCTGGGAGTGCGCCTTGGTGCACTTGAGCTCTCAGCATGGGGATTTGCATCCCCCGTGCGGGCCTAGATCGAAGCTATGAGCCGCATCTACGTCGCTCTGGATTTGGAAACTACGGGATTGGATCCTGACCGCGACGCCATCATCGAGATGGGGGTGGTTAAGTTCCGCGATGAGCAGGTCTTGGAGACATGGTCCAGCCTGGTCAACCCCCAGAGACCCATCCCCTATAAGGTCCAACAGTTGACGGGCATCGCCCAAGAAGAAGTAGACGCCGCCCCCTCCCTCCCCTCGATCATTGGAACCCTCTTGAGCTTCGTCAAGGACTACCCCATCGTTGGCCATAGCGTGTCCTTTGACCTGGGCTTCCTCAACCGCCAGGGGCTCTTCTTGGGCAATTTAGCCATTGACACCTTCGAACTGGCCAGCATCCTCCTGCCCCATGTCACTCGCTATAGCTTGGGGAAGCTAGCTGAAGCTCTGAACATCCGGTTTTCCACTCGACACCGTGCCCTGGAAGACGCGCTAGCTACTAAGGACCTCTTCCTGGCCCTGGTGGAACAGGCATCAAAACTGGATTTGAGCGTCATCCAGGAGATCAATCGCTTGGCGGCTCAGGTAGACTGGCCACTCCGCCAGGTCTTCCGTGACCTGGAGCGCACCAAGGCTCGCTCGGCTTTCGTGGGCAGCATTGGCCAACAGTTACTGGCCAAGGGGGCCCTGGACGGCGAGGGCTCGTTGAGCCTCCTCACCAAGGGAGACGAGCGCCCCCTAAAGCCATCCGCTGAGCGAAAGCCTTTGGACGTGGACGGTTTGGCGGCCATGCTGGAGGAGGGTGGAGCCTTCGCCCAGGATTTCCCTGGCTACGAGTACCGCCCTCAACAGGTGGAGATGCTGAGGGCAGTGGCCAGGGCTTTCAACGAGAGCCAACACCTGCTGGTGGAAGCGGGAACGGGCACGGGCAAGTCTATGGCTTATCTGCTGCCCGCTGCTCACTTTGCTACCCAAAACGGGGAGCGGGTGGTCATCTCCACCAATACAATTAATTTGCAGGACCAACTCTATGGGAAGGACATCCCCGACCTGCAGCGCATCCTACCTTTTGAGTTCAAGGCGGCCCTTCTCAAGGGGCGCAGCAACTATATCTGCCTGCGCCGGCTGGCCGCTTTTCGCCACAGCGGCCCCTCCTCACTCGAGGAGATGCGGCTGCTAGCCAAGATCCTGGTCTGGCTGCCCAGCACTGTGACGGGCGACCAGGCCGAGCTCTTCGTGCCCGACTACAAGGAGCAGGCCCTCTGGAGCCGGGTCTGTGCCGACGCCGAGACCTGTCTGGCCGAGCGGTGCCGTTACCGCCAAGAGGGCAGGTGCTTCTTCTACCGGGCCCGCCGAGAGGCGGAGCGGGCCCACCTCATCGTGGTCAACCACGCCTTGCTCTTGTCCGATGTAGCCGTCGAGAATCGCGTCCTGCCCGATTACCGCTGCCTCATTGTAGACGAGGCCCATCACTTGGAGGAGAGCACCACCCGACAACTGAGCTTCGCCGTGGATCGGGGGCGGATGGAGCGGCTGCTGAATGGGCTAAGTCAGAGCTTGGGTAAAAAGCGCCCGGGTGGGTTCCTGGCCGACCTCTTGACCCGCTATCGTGGTAAGGTGCCGGAGGCCATCGAAGGGGAGATGGAGCGCTACATCAACAGTCTGCACGAGGAGGTAGAAGCCGCTCAGCGAACCCTTTACCAGTTCTTCAACGGGCTGGACTGTTTCTTGGAGGAGCACAGCCAAAGCAGGGGTCCATATAACCAAATGATCCGCCTGACGGGGGGCATCCGCGTGCAGCCCGCTTGGGACAACGTGGAGATCGCCTGGGATAATCTATCCCAACACCTGCTTCACATCGGCGAGGGACTGGAACGCCTGTCCAGTGGGCTGTTGGGACTGGATGATTACAATATCCCAGACCAGGAGGACCTGTCGCAGGAGCTGCTCAGCTACAGCCACCGCACCCGGGAGCTTTACGAACAGATGAACGCTCTCATTATCCAACCGTCATCTGCGGGCATCTATTGGGCCGAGGTCAGCGCGCAGGATGGGGAGATCTCTCTGCACGCTGCCCCGCTCCACGTGGGGCCCCTGGTACAAAAGCATCTCTTCATGCCCAAGGAGTGCGTAATTCTCACCTCGGCCACCCTGCGCACCGAGGGCGAATTCGATTTCATCCGGGAGCGGCTGAGCGCATGGGAGGCGGAGGAAGCGGCCGTCGGCTCCCCCTTCGACTATGCCAGCTCCACCCTTCTCTACCTGCCCACTGACATCCCTGAGCCCTATCAGCCCTACTACCAGAGAACCGTGGAGCAGGCTCTCATTGACCTCTGCCGGGCCACGCGCGGGCGGACTCTGGTGCTCTTCACCTCCTACAGCCAACTGCGCAACACCTCCAAAGCCATCGCCCGCCCCCTGGCCGAGGATGAGATCGTGGTCTACACCCAGGGCGGCGGCACCTCCCGCAAGCAGCTCTTGGAGAACTTCCGCACCACTCCGCGGTCTGTCCTGTTGGGAACTCGGAGTTTCTGGGAGGGCATTGACGTGGTGGGCGAGGCCCTGAGTTGTCTGGTCATCGCCAGGGTGCCCTTTTCCGTGCCCAGCGAACCCGTCTTCGCCGCCCGCAGCGAGACCTTCGATGAGCCCTTCAGCCAGTACGCCCTGCCGGAGGCCATCCTCCGCCTTCGTCAGGGCTTCGGCCGGCTCATCAGGAGCAAGACCGACCGCGGCGTGGTGGTGATCCTGGACAAGCGCATCCAAACCAAGTCCTACGGCCAGGCCTTTCTCGACTCCTTGCCCGCCTGCACCGTGCGGCGCGGCCCTCTCGCTGGACTGCCCGGCGCGGCTGCCCGTTGGATTGATGAGAAAGAGGCGCACCAACAGAGTCTCTTCTGATTTATGGATTTGACAGCGATCAAGAGGACGTTCATAATCAGTTGTACGAAGTCCCGGCCAAGTAGAAAGAACAGTCTAAGAGAGGACAACTGAGAGAAGGCTTGCGTAATTCACAGAGGTGAGATTATGCACACTGTATATCCAGACAGAAAAAAATTCGGGCAGACGTTGAAAGAGGCAGGTGATAGCTCCTTAATCCGGATGATCATGACTGGGGTGATGTTGTCAAGGAGATATGGCAGCTCAATGAAGATGGTCAATGGATACAGCATTACCTTAGCGAGGCTCCAGAGATAGGGTAAGGTTCTGAAAGCGGTCAAGTTGGAGCTGCAATCATGATTAAAGCGCGCAAAATCTCTTTTCAAGAAGCTTGGGACAGTTCGGTCGTCTTTCTCGTAGACGAAGAGCTCGAAAGGGAACTCAAGGCCGAGGTGGAAGCTTTGCTGGAAACAGCGCGGGATCAGCGCGTATCAGAAGCGGCAGACATCAATGTGGCCGACATAGCCGATTTCCTCAGTCAGAAGAATAATGCCCTGGATGTGATCTTGAAAGACATAGGTCTGTCCGAAGAGAAGTTCAAGTACATCGTTTCGTTGTTGCAAAAGTTACGGCGCATTCCGGGCGATCTTGACGGCGAATGGAGTATGAGAGAGGTCAAAAGCAAGCTCGCGTGTGAACCAGATTTTGCGCACGTCATGGCAGAAGTGCTGGTTGATGGTAAGAGAGATAGAGAACTGAAGCAACATGTCCCCCGCCACTATCTGGATATGCTCAACTATCGTGAGATTAAGGGCATTTCCCAAGCCGCCAGGCGTATACGCTACAAAGAATCACTGATCGGGAGTTATGAGGATCGGAAAAAGCAAAAGGTAGACGGAAGAATACGAGCACAGTTGGAGGAGATCAAGGCCAAACATGGCTTGACCTATACTAGAGTGCACCCCATGTTCGTCAAGGCGAATATTGGCCTTTTCGCTGTGCCCAGCTTCGAAGATGCTTGGGTAGTTATCGTGGGTTCTTTCCAGGAAACCACGAGTATTGATCAGATAACAAAGGAAGATTACATGATGTCTGCCTACGAACGGGTTTGCCGCGTCAATAGTCGTAATAGCGAAAATCGGGCTTTCGTGAACTTCGTGGACGGTGGTGGCTGGCTGGCCAGAAAGCGTGATCTGGAACGACTGGTGGTGCACTGCCATTACTTCATTAACCTGCAACATCTGGATATGGTGGAAGCAATCGTATTGCAGCATGTACCTGAGAGGTATTTCACATAGGCGGGAGGAGGAGAAAGACAAGACATGATTTCAGCTAACGATTTGCGCCGAGGGACTACCTTCGAAATGGATGGGGAACTCTATAAGGTGGTGGAGTATCAACACTCCTTCATCGGACGGGGCAGCGCCAACGTGCGAGTCAAAATGCGTAACCTGCGCACGGGAACGCTAACCGACCGCACCTTCTCGCCCAATGACCGCATCAACGATGTCCGCCTGGAGCTGCGGGGAGTGCAGTACCTCTACAACGACGGAACCCTCTACTACTTCATGGACACCGAGACCTATGAACAACCGGCCCTCTCGGTCGAGATACTGGGAGACGCCCTGGACTACCTGACCGAGAACATGACCCTGCAAATCTCTACCTATGAGGGCGAACCAATAGACATCGTACTGCCCGTCACCGTTGACCTCAAGGTAATTGAGGCCGCGCCGGGCTTCGCCGGCGACACGGCCACCGGCGCCACCAAGCAGGTCACCCTGGAGACGGGCCTCAAGGTCACTGTACCTCTGTTCGTTGAGGAAGGCGACATCATCCGCGTGGACACCCGCACGGGCGAGTACATCGCTCGCCTTTAAAGCCTCAAAGCTTCATCGCGAGAATTCGACCAAACAAGGGACGGCCCCCTGCAACTTTCTGCAAGGGGCCGCCGCTTCTCCGCTCTTTCTAGAGGAACCTTTTGCCAAATCAGAATTGATCTCTAGTGAGGGCTAACTGTTCATCGTTCAAGGCTGTCTGCAACTGCTTCATTGCTTCCTGAAGCTCTATCCCCTTGGCTAGCGCCAACTCGCTGGCCAGGAAAGTTTGAGCTCGCTGATAGAGCTTGTTATCGGACATGGTCAGCCCCTTTTGGCGATTGCGCCAAGCCAAATTGCGTACCACCTCTGTCACCCTAATGAGATCCCCTGTCTTCAACTTCTCCTGAACGAGCGCTTGTCGCTCCTTATAGTCGCTGGATAGCGTATCAGGAGTGGAAGCCAATATATCCATGGCACGTGAAATAACGCGCCTTCCTGATACTCGCCGCAAGCCTATCTCCTGGACGTTATCAATAGGAACCATCACTATACCATCGCAAGCAACCAAGTCAATTACATAGTAACGCCCGGACTCCTCCAAGAACTCCTTCTCTTCGATGTCTGTTACCATACCAGCCCCGTGGTAGGGATGAACCACTTTGTCGCCGATCTCGAACATAGAACTCCTTACTTGAGACACCCTCTCTATCGAAAACAAAAGGATCACCTCCTGGCTTGGGCACATTTGATGCAGTGAGTGGTGTGAGGGAGCACTGCCAATCGTTCGGCATCGATCTCCTGACCGCACACCTCGCACACTCCATAGCTCCCCTCTTGCATCTTGCGTAATGCAGCCCTGATTGACTTAGCTTTTGCCTCTAAGCTTTGTCGCAGAGCGAGATTGAACTCCCACTCATAAATGGTTGGACCTCCTTTGCCCAGACCATAATCAGCTTTGTCCTCTAACTTTTTGTTTAGTTGCTTGATTTCGACTAAAGTCTCTTCCAACGCTTGGTCTAGCCTCTCTTGCTCCGAAGACATCTAAGTCATTACCTCGCTTCTGGGATCTGGCCTCACCCGCTAGGCCCTAATTGGTTGGCCCTTCGCCGAGCTCAGGACGTGGCCCTTCAACCAAGAACTCGGCCATCCTACCTCGCCAAAACATCTCTGAGGCTCGGAGCCGAGTTCTTGCTACCCTGACATCCTCAAAGGTCAGCAAAACGACGTGAGGGTATGTACAGATCTCACACCGTTCTACCACGTGCCGTTTTCGCTTAAGCCAAACCTTTGTTAGAAGTTTTCAGGAGGATGTTTAGGGGTATCCTCAGAATAAGCGGGTACTACTTATCAACCAAGGATATAACATCTTGTCACCGACTGCTTATCTGGATGACACAACATGTATAACGCTTGGCTTGGAAGTGGGGGCCGGCGTTTGTGATTTTAGCTCGTTTAATTATACATCATTTGGGAACATTTGTCAAAGTTTGACAATCTTTACTCTATCCTGTATAATTGTGTTGAATTTGAAACCGGTGTGATAAAAACCTATCCCTTCAAGAGGACATACGGAGGTTTAAGGCTCAGCTCGCCTAAACACGGATTATGAAACACCTCTGGAAACCCAATGGGCTGAACTAGCCTGTTTGGCAGCGGGTTGTACGCTGCCGAGCCAGGAGCGGTTTCTGTGTAGTTCAATGAACTGCCCTGCGAAGGTGTCATAAGTATTACATTCCAGCAAACGTCCGCCGTAAGGCAGCAAAACGCTCGGCTACTATCCTCAGCATGTTTCATGGGATAGGTTGGCCGGGCCTTTGTTCTTGCGGGGAAGTAGATCTCAGGGAAACAAGTGCTACCGTCGGATACCCGTCACTCCTGATGGTATGCATGGCGATAAACTTCGAGGAGGAAAAGTACGAACTGTGGAACAATCTCTAGTAATAGATGAGTTGGTTGAGGAAGAGCAGGCTGCGTCGCCTATGGGGGAACTCTTTAAGGAAGAATACGACTATAAACATCCGCGACGCGGCGGTATCCGCCAAGCTATGGTGCTATCCATCGAGCCCCATCAGATTGTCGTAGATATCAGGGCCAAGCGGGACGGGATCGTCCCGGAGAGCGACCTGGTGAGATTGGGGGAAAACGAATTAAGCGCGATAGAGATTGGCGATGAGATATCGGTTTATGTCCTTAAGCCCGAGGATAGCGATGGGAACGTGATCGTTTCCGTGAATATGGCCCTGGTACACCGGGATTGGCTGAGGGCCGAAGAGTTCTTTGAGAGCGGCGAGATATACGAAGGAAAGATAAGCAATTGCAACAAAGGAGGGGTAGTTGTTCCCTTCGGCAGGATATCAGGATTCGTTCCGGCTTCGCAACTGGTGAACATGCCTCGTCAGCTCTCCCATGAGGAGAAAATGGCCAAGCTGTCCGAGTTCGTGGGGGAGGCCCTGGCTCTAACAGTCATCGAGGTCAATCGCCACCGACGGCGCTTGATCTTCTCGGAGCGAGCGGCACAGCGCCAATGGCGTGAGCAGCAAAAGGAACAACTAATGAACGAGCTGTGCGAAGGCGAGATTCGACGGGGCACCATCAGCAGCCTGTGTAATTTCGGTGCCTTCGTTGACCTGGGAGGCGCTGATGGCTTGGTGCACATTTCCGAACTCGCCTGGCATAGGGTAAGACATGCCCGCGAAGTGCTGAGCGTTGGCGATGAAGTTGACGTTTATATTCTGCGGCTAGATTACGAAAGAAGGAGGATCGGCCTCAGCATCAAGCGCCTGCAGCCAGACCCCTGGACCTTGGTGGATGATAAGTACCAGGCAGGACAACTTGTGCAAGGCAAAATCACCAACGTGGTTGATTTCGGAGCCTTCGCTTGCATCGAGCCGGGGGTGGAGGGCTTGATCCACATATCTGAGTTGGCCGAGGGCAATTTCGGCCACCCTTCCAAAGTGGTGAAGAAAGACGACGAACTGACCTTGCGCATCATCAGCCTAGATGCTGGGCGAGGGCGCATTGGCTTGAGCCTGCGTCAGGCGCCACCCCAAGAGGAGTTGGCCGAGGTCGAGGAGAAGCTGAAATCGGAGCCTGCCCCCGAAGATCAGGCAATTCCTGGGGAGGTGCAAGAAGCGGCGGAGGAACCCGTTGTTCCTGAAGAGAAAGCAGAGACCGAGGTCGAGGAGAAGCTGAAACCCGAGCTTGCCCCCGAAGATCAAGCAATTCCTGGGGAGGTGCAAAAAACGGTAGAGGAAGCCGTTGTCCCCGAAGAGGAGGCGGAGGCCGGGGCTGAGATCGAAGAGGAAGAACTGGAAAGTGGCGGGGAGCCCCAGGTGGAAACTGGCGAGGAGGCCTGAGACATTGCGAGAATTGACTAGAAGGAGGTGACCTGGAATATATGACTGTCGAGCTCAGACCAAATGAGTCCCAGGAGCATTTGCTGAAGCGTTTCCGCAAGTCGGTAACTAAGAGCCGAATCTTCAGCACTGTTCGCAAAAAGAGATGGTTTGTCTCTAAGAGCGAGCAGCGAAGAAAAGAAAAGGCTAGGGCCATTAGGAAGGCCAGGAGACGACAACGACGCCAGACAAGGTGATAGTGCCAGGGGAGGGAGCCATTATCAAAGCTGCTAGCTAAGGCGCCCTTGTGTTAGGCGCCTAAGATAGGCTCAGCCTCAACGAAGATATGCGCTTGATGGCTTGATCAAAGCGCATATTTTTGTTGACCAGGAGAGCTGAGACTTCGGCGAGCCCTTCGGCGGGGTTTATCCTGAGCAAGGTCGAAGGGCTCAGGACAAGCTCAGTCGAGCCGCCAGCGGCTCTGGCAGGATCTCTCGGCAAATTGTGAACTACTGAGATTGACACAAGGGTGCTTTTATGCCATAGTCTCCTTAGGCAAAGAAACAAAGAGGATCGCCAATGACCGAACGCAAAGTGCGAAGCAAGTTCATCGCATGCGGAGCCATCATAGTGTTGGCTGTGGGCTATCTCATCTTCAGCAGCGTCGGGGGCTCGACGGCCTATTACCTGACCATTGAGGAAGTGAAGGCCCAGGGGCCCTCGGAGTGCAAAGTGAGAGTCGCTGCAACCATCATGGGAGAGACCATCGAGTGGAACGCTCAAGAGTTGATGCTCAAGTTCAAGATCGCCGACGGTAGCGGAAGCCTAGCTGTGATCTACAACGCCCCCGCCCCGACATGCTCCGGGATGGCGCCGAGGCCACAGTAGTCGAGGGCAGATACATCGAAAGGGGATCCTTCGAAGCCAACAACCTGTTCCTCAAGTGCCCCTCCAAATACGAAGAAGCAGCAACGGCCACCCCAGAAGCCCCGGTTAAGTGACCCTTACTTCGGCTAAGCTCAGTACAGGTCGTCCAGGAGTCAAGCTTTCATGACCAGTGTTGGCTATGGCGCTCTGGCGCTAGCCTCGGTGATTTCTATCTACACCGCAGTAGCCTCGATCGTAGGAGCCCATCGCGGGTCCCCGAAGCTGGTAGGGAGCGCCCAAAAGGGGGTCATGGCAGTAGCAGTGTTGGTCACTTCTGCCTCGGCCATCTTGATCTATCTGCTGGTAACCCGCGATCTTCAG
>JAUWYT010000196.1 GCA_030615705.1 Chloroflexota bacterium | reverse complement strand
CAACCTCTCTATGCAGTTTGCTGAAGAATCGCTTTGTTAGCCCTCATCTTTTCTCCTCTAACTCAGCCAAAATACCCTCCCCCACTGTATACCCATCCCCTGCTCCCAAGGTGATGAGCACATCGCCGGGCCTCAGGCGATTGAGCAAATGGTCGGCGGCCTCGTTCAGGCCAGAGATGTAGCGGGCGTCGGGATGCTTCATACGGGCCACTATGTCCGCTGCGCTCACCCCTAGGTCATCGAACTCACGAGCCGGATAAATGTCGGTGACGATCACGTGGTCGGCGTCGGCGAAGCTCCGGACGAACTGCGCCAAAAGTGCCCTAGTGCGGCTGTAGGTGTGAGGCTGAAAGACAGCCCAGACCTCGCGGTCCGGATAGCACTTGCGGGCTGTCGCCAGAGTGGTCCTGATCTGGGTAGGATGATGGGCGTAATCGTCAATGACGACTATTCCATCCACCTCGCCCTTCACCTCGAAGCGCCGCTTCACCCCCCGGAATCGTCGTAATGTCTTCCTCACATCAGTCAGATCGAGGCCCAGACGGTCGGCCACAGCCAGGGCAGCGAGGGCGTTCTGCACGTTGTGCAGGCCGGGGATCCGCAGAGTGAACTCGCCCACAGGCTGCCCCTCCTGCAGGGCCACGAAGTTGCTGCCACCACCTTCACTAGGCCGGATGTCCACCGCCCGCCAGTCTACACCCTCGCCCAACCCGTAAGTGACAACATTAAGCCCTTGCTCCCTTGCTCCCCTGCTCCCCTGCGCCTGTCCTGAGCCCTTCGTCCCGCTCAGGGCGGGGCGCAGTCGAAGGGCCCTTGCCCCCAGCATCCCCCTTACCATCTCCTCATCCCCACACCCTATGACACACCCATTGGCAGGCACCAAGTCCAGGAACTCTCGAAAAGCTTCCACCACGTCATCCAGCTTAGGATAGCAATCGGGGTGGTCCATCTCGATGTTGGTAACCACGGCGATTCTGGGCTTAAGCCCCAGAAAGGTGCGGTCATACTCATCGGCCTCGACGACGAAATGCTTTCCACGTCCAGCTTTGGCGTTTGTGCCCAGGTTTTCGAGGATCCCGCCCACGATGAACGAGGGGTCTAAGCCCGCCTCCGTTAGAACAAGGGCGATCATAGCCGTAATCGTGGTCTTGCCGTGAGAGCCGGCCACAGCGATACCAAAGCGGCCCTCCATCATGCGCCCCAACATCCAGTCCCGCTTGACGACAGGGACGCCCTTTTCGCGGGCGGCTGCTGCCTCGCGGTTGCCCGCTGGTATTGCCGAGGAGACGATCACTAAATCGGCATCGCCCACATTCTCCGCTCGATGGCCCTCGTAGACCTTGGCTCCCAGCGTAACTAAGCCATCGGTGATAGGCGACAACTTCAAATCGGAGCCTGAAACACGCTGCCCCTCTTCCAGCAGCACCTTCGCGATCGCCGAGAGGCCAATGCCACCGATGCCAATCAAATGGAAGTGAGTGCGTCCTTCCAAAGCCCACTCCTCGGACAAAGCCGAAACTATCTAATAACGCGTAAAAGGATCATCACTACGACGAGAAAGGGCAAGAATGGCCGCAACAAGGTGAGCGGCAGCAAAGGGACAAGACTTTCCGCGAAGTCGGTGAGGGGCCCCTCGAAAAGATGAAGAAGCTTTATTGGATAATCATACTTTTCCAAGAAGTACCATATGCTGCCTGAGATCAAATAGCCATTCAGCAACCCGGCCATCAAGCCGAATACAATACCCTTGGGGCCCTCAGGAGACTTGCCTTCGAAGGCCAAAGTCTCGCCGTGATAGGAAATAAGGGTCACAAAAACTATGACGAAGATATAAAAGCTAGCCCAGATCAATTGACCTGTGGGATCGGGGGCCTGGGGCATGGCATAGCCGACGGTAGCCACAGCCCTAGTCAGAAACTGGGGTATCTCGTCCTCGAGGCGAGATAGGCCAAATAGGAGCACCAATAGAACGGTGGTCACCCCCAGTTCCTTCAAAAAGCCGCGGGCGATGCCAACTAAGGCAAAAGTTATGAGGAGAACCCCCCACAACACTTCTAGGGGCTGCAAAGGCAATCACCTCCCTCGAACCGGCAGAACCTTTCAAGCTATTCGGGCTTCGGCCGCGTTGACATTTGCAGGCCGAGGACGATCAGGATAATCACGAAAGCCAACACCACTTTTGTTAGGTTTTGAGTCAGCAAGTCGGTCATGCCGCTGGTGTAAAAGCGGATCGTCGTTTCAGACGTAGGCAAGTGCCTTGGAACCAGAAAATAAGCGATGAAATAGCCATTCATCCCCGCCAAGATCACGCCTAACAACCGTTGAAGTACTGTTTTCGGAGGATGGATGACAAACTCCCCAAGAAGATAAAAGGCCAGAACTACCAGGCCAAAGGCAGCCGTCCCCAGAATCACCAGGTCGTAGTCGGTGGTAACGGGCAGCTTCAGTCCGCTGATCTCCGCCAAAACGCTAGCTGGGTCTTCAGCGACCAAATCACCTTTGAGAGCAAACATAACAAGCCTATAGGACCTGTTCACCCAGGATTTCAGAGAGGACGCGCCCCACTTTCCCACAGCAATGGCCAGGAGAACGCCAACCAAAGCCAGCAGTTCCTTGAAGATGCCCCGTCTTAGACCCATCAATCCGAACAGGACAACGAAGCCTATGACCAAATAAAGCTGGTTCAAATCAATCACGATGAATCACCAAACCGATCCCGTCGAATGCTAGCCTGGCGCCCTGCCAGCGGGCCAGTCCGCTAGGAGCGACAATTGCCATCTACCGAGACCGGAGTATTTGTGCTCACTATTTGCCGCAGCTCCTCAGCAACGCACTGGGCCGCCTGGGGTTGAGCCAGGGCTCGCACTCGATCGCTCATCTTCCCTAGAGCATCACCAGACAGAAGCGACAATATCATTGGAAGCAACTTCTTGTTAAGATCGGCGTCGGCGATCTTCACCGCAGCGCCGCGACTGGCCAGGTAATCGGCGTTAAGTTCTTGATGCTGCCCAGCGTAAGGGTAGGGCACCAGAATACTGGGCAAGCCCAGCGCCGGAAACTCCCCCAAGGTTGCTGCTCCAGCCCGAGCCACCGCTAAGTCCGCCGCAGCTAAAGCGCTAGGCATCTCTTCATGCAAATAGGAATATGCTCGATAGCGGTTTCGCAGCCGATCAGGCAACTGTGCCCTCCTCTCTATCACCCACTTGGCGTCCAAATGGCCGCAGATGTGGATAACCTGGCAAACCTCTAGCAGGCGCTCGAGGCACTCGCTCAAAGCCAGGTTAATGCTGTGAGCACCGTGGCTACCGCCGAAAACCGTGATTGTCTTTAAGCCCTCCTCCAAGCCGAAAGCTTTCCTGGCCTCGGCTCTGTCGGCCACGAAGAACTCGGCCCGCACAGGGTAACCTGCCGTTACGACCTTGCTTTCGGCGAAGTACTTTGCTGAGTCCTGAAAGGAGACAGCGACCCTCGTCGCCAAGCGGCTCAAGGCGCGGATGGCTAGACCCGGCTCCAGGTCCGGCAGCAATACTAGGAGCGGCGCACGAGAAAGCCAAGCGGCTACAGCCACGGGCGCGCACACATACCCCCCTGTGACGAGGACTACGTCAGGAGAAAAATCACGCACGATGCCCAACGATTGAACGAAGCCCGCAATCATCTTAAAGAGATTCCCGGCCACAGTCCAAGGTACTAGGCCTCGCAAGGCTCCCGTCGAGATGGCCATGAAGGGCAGCCCCTCTCGGCTGACAATCTCTTCCTCCACCCCACCACGGCCGCCCACATACAGGAACTTGCAACTTGCCACTTGCAACCCTTCGACAGCCCTTCGACAGGCCCCTGGTCCTTTGGCCCCAGGGACAAAGGGCTCAGGATAGGGCTCAGGACACCGCTTTAAAGCTTCAACGACGGCGAGCATTGGATACACGTGGCCGCCAGTCCCGCCGCCCGAAATCATAACGCGCACTCTCCTCCGACCTCTCCTCCAAGGTACCCTTGGAGATGCCAAGGAGCAAGCCCACACCGGCCATGGAAACAGCCAAAGAGGAGCCACCATAGCTAATGAAGGGCAAGGGAATGCCCGTGTAGGGCACGGTTGCTGTAGTCACAGCAACGTTAATCAAACCTTGAAAGATCAACCAGCAGGTTAGACCCGCAGCCAACACCGTGCCAAAACCATCAGGAGCCTCCAGAGCGATTTTGAAGCCCCGGTAGGCCAAGACTGCGAAGAGCCCCACCACCAGCAGGCAGCCAATTAATCCCAACTCCTCCCCAAGTACAGCAAAGATGCTATCAGTGTGAGCGAGCGGTAGAATGCCCAGTTTATAGACTCCGTTCCCCAGACCGACGCCGGACGGTCCCCCAGACCCTAGCGCAGCCACATTTTGCTGAACATGATAGTCACTGTGGGTGCTGCCAAAGGCGCCGAAGTACTCAGT
>JAUWYT010000286.1 GCA_030615705.1 Chloroflexota bacterium | reverse complement strand
ATTGCTTGGCCTCTCGCAGGAGGAGTTCCTGGCCTTGGGACGCGAGAATCCGGCGGACAATCGAGAGCCCTTCAGTATGGCCATCCTTGCCTTACACCTGGCAGCCCACACCAACGGAGTGAGCCGGCTGCACGGCCAGGTATCGCGCCGCATGTGGCACGGGGTCTGGCCGGGGGTGCCTGAGGACGAGGTGCCCATCACCTCGATCACCAACGGTATCCATATCCCCTCCTGGATCTCCTTCGATCTGGCTGGCCTTTATGACCGCTACCTGGGACCCCGCTGGTTGGTACACCCAGCCGACCAGACCATCTGGGAGCGGGTGGATGAGATCCCCGACGAGGAGCTTTGGCGGACCCACGAGAGGCGGCGGGAGCGCCTGGTGGCTGTCGTCCGGCGGCGGCTGCGCGAGCAGCTCGAGAAGCGGGGTGCTCCCCCGTCCGAGATAGAGAGGGCGGGCGAAGTGCTGGATCCCGAAGCTCTGACCATCGGATTCGCCCGCCGGTTTGCCACTTACAAGCGCGCCACCCTAATCCTGCGCGATCCGGACCGGCTGGCCAGGATCCTGAACGACAAAGACCTCCCCGTTCAGATCATCTTCGCGGGGAAGGCGCATCCTCAGGACAACCCGGGCAAGGAGCTGATCCAGCAGGTCGTCCATCTCTCCCGGCAGGAGGAGTTTCGGCGACGGATAGTCTTCATCGAGGACTACGATATGTCCATCGCCCGCTACCTGGTTCAGGGGGCAGACATCTGGCTCAATACCCCGCTTCGCCTCCGTGAGGCCAGCGGCACCAGCGGGATGAAGGCCACCGCCAACGGCGTCATCAACATGAGCACCCTCGATGGTTGGTGGGATGAGGCCTATCAGCCTGACACCGGGTGGGCCGTCGGCAGAGGCGAGGTGTACCAAGATCTCAATTACCAGGACGATATCGATTCCAGGGCTATCTATGAGATCCTGGAGAAAGAGATCATTCCCCTATTTTACGATCGCAGCTCCAACGGACTTCCGCACAAATGGACTGCTCGGATGAAAGCTGCCATGCGAGCTATATGTCCAGTCTTCAATACCAACCGGATGATTCGTGAGTATGCCGAGCGTTTCTATCTGCCTTCGGCCCAGCGGTATAAGCGCCTGACCGAGGGCGAGATGGCTCGGGCGAAGGCCCTTGCGCAGTGGAAATCCCTTCTCCACGAACACTGGCCGGAGATCCGGGTAGAAAACGTGGAGGCGGAGGTACCAGCCAAGCTCAAAGTGGGCGCTGATCTACAGGTACGGGCTGAGGTATATCTGGGCGCGCTTGAGCCCAAGGATGTGACGGTGCAGCTCTATTATGGCCCCCTCGATACGAGGGGGGAAATCCCGAAGGGTGAAGTTATGGCCATGAAATGTGTGGAGTCCCATGAGAATGGGGGACACGTATTCGTCGGCTCCATTCCCTGCCGCACCAGTGGCCGCTATGGCTATGCCCTTCGGATACTCCCCCACCACGAAGACCTGAGCAACCCCTACGAGCCCGGCTTGATCTTGTGGGCATGTTGAAAGTCCAAAACCCAAGTCCGATTTTGAACTCTGAGCTTTGAGCTTATCATGAGAAGCTTCTGCATTCACGGACACTTCTACCAGCCCCCTCGGGAGGACCCTTTCGCAGGGGTTATTCCCTCCGAGGAGGGGGCCAAACCTTTCGCTAACTTCAACGAGAAGATCAACACCGAGTGCTACCGGCCCAACGCGGAGCTAGGTAACTTCGAGGTACTGAGCTTCAACCTCGGCCCCACTCTGGCAGCCTGGCTGGAGGGCCACGATCCACCCACCTACCAGCGCGTCGTCGAGGCCGATCGGCGCAATAGGGCTGCCCACGGCGTGGGCAATGCCCTCGCCCAGGCCCATAACCACACCATCCTCCCCCTGGCCACCCGACGCGACAAAGAGACCCAAATCATCTGGGGCATGGCCGACTTCCGCCATCGCTTCGGCCGCGAGCCACTGGGGATGTGGCTGCCGGAGATGGCTGTGGATCAAGAGACTCTCGAGGTATTAGCCAGCCAAGGTGTCGCTTTCACCCTCCTTTCTCCTCACCAGGCAAGAGGCCAGGTCGATGATGCCGGACCCTACCGGGTGCGACTGCCGCGTGGCCGAGAGATAGCTGTCTTTTTCAGAGATGAGGCTCTCTCCAATATCCTGGCTTTTGATCCAGAGTTGACCAATAGTGCTAAGGACTTTGTTGAGAACTGCTTGTCAGGCGCTCATGGCCCCGGCGGCGAGGGGCTGCGTCTGGTAGCTACAGATGGCGAAACCTTTGGCCATCACCATAGGGGAAGGGAGCGCTTTCTACACGACTTGGTGTACGAAGAAGCTCCCAGGGTGGGTTACGAGATGACCTTCCTGGCCCGCTATTTGCAGGAGCACCCACCTGTGGCAGAGGTTGAAATCATGGATGGCACCTCGTGGAGCTGCGGGCATGGTGTGGCTCGTTGGCGGGAGGGGTGCACCTGCACGCCGGGCGAGAGCAGGTGGAAGCGCCCTCTGCGAGGGGCTCTGGACCGGCTGGCCCAGGAGATGGACGCGCTCTATCGGGACGAGGTCGAGAGGTGGGTGGTTGACCCCTGGCAGTTGCGGGATGGCTACATCCGGGTGGTGCTGGGGGAAATGAAAGGGAGGGCCTTCCTGGCTCAGCAGGCCGCCGGAAAGCTTACCGAGGGAGAAGCGAGGCGGACATTGACTTTGCTGGAAGCCCAATACTACCGACAGGCCATGTACACTAGCTGCGGCTTCTTCTTCGAGGACTTAAGCCGCCTGGAGCCTCGCTACCTCATCGCCTACGCGGCCAAAGCTATCCACCTGGTTAAAAAGGCCACGCGCATTTCGCTGGAGGATGGCTTCAAGCGGGACCTTCGCCTGGCCGTAAGCTGGATCACCGATCAGACGGGCGAAGATATCTACGACGATGTCACCCAAGGGAGATTTTGAATCAGCACCCCGTTTCCGCAAACGCCTCATCAAGAATGTGAACTGCTTCGTCCACGTCGGCCT
>JAUWYT010000066.1 GCA_030615705.1 Chloroflexota bacterium | reverse complement strand
CGCACTGCTTGAGCCGTGGCTTCGTCGTAGAGGTCGGCGATGGTTCCACGGATGGTGAGGCCGATGACAGCGTTGGCCCCTGCGCCGGTAGCTGCTTTGCCCGTGCCAATGGCCCAGATGGGCTCATAAGCGACGATCATGCTTCGCACCTGCTCGGCCGATAGGCCCTCAAGGGCCGCGCGGGCCTGGCCAGAAACCCACTCCTCGGTCTGGCCAGCCTCGTGCTGCTCCAGACTCTCACCCACGCAGACAATGGGGATCAAACCGTGGGTGAAAGCCGCCTTGATCTTGCGGTTGACTCCCTCGTCGGTCTCGCCGAAATATCCCCGCCGCTCTGAGTGGCCAATAATGACGTACTGGCACAGCCCTTTAAGCATCAGAGGCGAGATCTCTCCAGTATAGGGTCCCTTATCCTCCCAGTACATGTTCTGAGCTCCTAACTTGATGGTCGTTGGCTTCAAGAGCTCGGCCACGGCAGCCAGGGCAACGAAGGGAGGACAGAGCACTCTGTCCACGCCACGCACCTCGTTGAGGCCTCGCCTCATCTCTCTCACCAGGCTCACAGCCTCATCAACGGTCTTGTTCATCTTCCAGTTGCCAGCGATGATCGGTGTACGCATTATCCCTCCTCACTTGTCTTCCAACGCTGCAACGGCAGGCAGGGGGTTGCCTTCGAGAAACTCCAAACTGGCACCGCCGCCAGTGGAGACGTGGGCTATCCTGTCGGCCACGCCCGCCTGCCCCACCGCCGCCACTACGTCGCCCCCGCCGATGATGGTAGTCGCCTCCAAATCGGCCAGGAAGCGGGCAATGGCGAAGGTGCCTTCGGCGAACCTGGGGAATTCGAAGACGCCCATCGGCCCATTCCAGACCACGGTCTTGGCGCCGGCCAATTTCCGCTTAAAGAGTTCCACCGTCTCAGGCCCGATATCCAGAATGCGCCAATCCTCTGGCACCTGGCCCACAGGCACTACCTTTGAGTCGGCCTCGGCGTCGAACCGATCTGCTACGACCACGTCAACAGGCAAGGCTAGCCTCTCGCCCGCTCTCTCCAGCGTCTCCCTGGCCACATCCAGGCTATCGTCCTCCACCAGTGACTGGCCTATCTCATGGCCTTGAGCCTTGAGGAAGGTATTAGCCATGCCACCACCGATCAGCAGGCCATCCACCTTGGTCAACAGGTTATCAATGAGGCCGATTTTGCTGGAGATCTTGGCCCCACCCAGGATGGCCACAAAGGGATGATCTGGAGCAGCCAAAGCCTTGCCCAAAAAGGTTATCTCTTTTTCCATCAAGAAGCCCGCTACGGAGGGCAGATACTCGGCCACTCCGACGGTTGAGGCGTGGGCGCGGTGAGCTGCGCCGAAAGCGTCGTTGACGAAGATGTCGGCCAGGGAGGCCAATTCCCTGGCGTAAACAGGATCGTTGGACTCCTCCTCGGGATGGAAGCGAGTGTTCTCCAACAGGATGACGTCGCCTCGTCGCATTTCCGCTACCGCTGCCTCCACCTTACGCCCCACACAATCATCGAGTTTCCTTACCGGCCTGCCGAGCAGCTCCGCTAGGCGCTCAGGCACGGCACTGAGGCGCAGCTTGTCCACAACCTTTCCCTTAGGACGACCCAAATGGGACATCAGAATGACCTTGGCCCCGTGCTCGAGTAGATAATTTATCGTCGGCAAAGCAGCCCGGATCCTGGTATCATCGGTTACCTTACCCTCAGCCAGGGGAACGTTAAAATCCACTCGCACCAGGACACGCTTGGCCTCAACCTTGACATCTCTAACTGTTTTCTTCATCTCCTTTCCCTCCTGGAAATAGCGCCATTCAGAGCGGGGGCAAGCAGCGAACTTGCTCCTTGCCCCCCTTCTCTCGTTCCGAACCTCTGCAGCAAAATCCTAACCCGGATAAGCCGGAATCAAACAAGGTTCAAATCTCATAAAACCACCAAGACACCAGGACACTAAGTTCTTCAATTTTTTCTTTGTGCCTTTGTGTCTTTGTGGTTGATCTCTTACCGTTTGTGCAAGAGTCTGACTGGAAAGACACTAAAGGCCCTTCCCGGCGATGTAATGGAACAGGTCGGCCACCCGGCAGGCGTAGGCCCACTCGTTGTCATACCAGGCCACCACCTTTACCAGATCCCCTCCGATGTATAGGGTTGGTATCTTCTCGGCTCGACTGAGCTCGCCGAAGTCCGTTGCCTCTTTTCAGCCCTCTTACTGAGAATAGTAGAAGTTCATTAGATTACGGGCCAACTTTTGGGGGTCATGCCGCCAGGGCTTCTGGGGATCGACCACGTCCGCTGACACAACTTGATAGCCTCCATCGGCCTCATAGTCCAAAGATACCAATTCCGTGGCGGAGTAGGGATCGAGTTTGACATTGAAGTTGTCGTTCACTAACACGTGTTGAAACACATCTCGCCCCACATGGCGCTGTAGTGCCTCTACGTGGTCCCCAACGCTGAAGCCATCGGTCTCACCTCTTTGGGTGGCTACGTTGCATACATATATCCTCAAGGCTCGGGAGGCGCGGATAGCTCTAGCGATGTCCTCCACGAGGAGATTAGGCAGCACACTGGTGAAAAGGCTGCCTGGCCCAGCAACAATGATATCTGCTTCCAGGATAGCTCGCAGGGCCTCGGGATAGGCCCGCACTTTGTCAGGCAGCAGGAAAACTCGCTCGATAGGCAATTCGGCCGCAGTGATGCTGGACTCGCCCTCCACCCGGCTAAGAGCGCCTGCTGCCTCTTCCTCGCCACGCAGGTCGGCACAGAGGGTGACATTCTCCAAGGTGGAGGGCAGGATGCGCCCCTGCACGGCTAACACCCGACCCGACTCAAGGATGGCTCGCTCAAAGCTGCCCGTCACCTCGGCCATGGCGGCGATGAACACATTGCCGAAGCTGTGGCCGTCGAGGCTATGCCCCTCGCTGAAGCGGTATTGGAAGAGTTGAGTAGTCAGGGACTCGGCGTCGGCCAGGGCAGCGATGCAGTTGCGAAAGTCGCCGGGGGGGAGCACCCCTAACTCGCGGCGCAGGCGGCCAGAACTGCCTCCATCGTCGGCCACGGTGACAATGGCTGTGATGTTGGTGGTGTATTCCTTCAGGCCCCGCAGCAGGGTGGAGAGGCCCGTCCCCCCTCCGATGACAACCACCTTGGGGCCCCGGCTGCGCTGACGATGTTGATAGACCTCCTTCGCCACCTCCTGGCCCGGCCGCAGGAAGGGTGCTAACAGCGAGCGGCTCAATTGCACCACTGCTATCATTACAGCAACTAAGCCCAGCCCTCCGAACAGAGCAGCACGCGCCAACCGGGGAACAAACTGCAGAGTGAGATAGTAGAAGATAGCTGGCAGAGGTTGTTGCCGATAGATGTTGACCAGGAAGTAAGTGAAGCCCAAACTAATGCAGGTAATGCCCAACGTGAGCAAGAGCAGCCACCGCTTCACGCCCATGCCTGGATAAAGCCACTTCCAGCCGGAGCTGTTTTTGGGAAGGAATTTCATGCCGATCGCCCTTCAAGAACGCCTATGGCTCGATTATTATAGCCCAACTAGCCCGTCAAGTCAAACAGGAAGGGCATTTGCCAATCGAGCTAAATGATAGTACAATATGAACTAGCACTGTTGTTTTGCGAGCCAAGGAACTGAAGCTGGAACCAGATAGCGTTGACTAGAGATTGGCGGTGAGAGGTAAGGTTTGATCAAACCCTTCGATGTTCGCGATCTCCTCTTGGTTAGCAAATTGCAGAATCAAGGCATGTTGCTTAACTTAGAGGAGGCATTGACCAAAACTTATAGGCCACTCTTAGCAACCCTGATAGGATGCCTACCCCTGCAGGGAACAGGGATCTTCACCTACATATGCGATGAGGTAGAAGAGGGCCGACGAATGGCGGGCTTCGCCCAGGTGCGCATGAGAAAGGAGAGCTCCGAAGCCGATGTTGTCTACTTGACCCCTTCCCCGTCAGTGGCGGAAGAAGCCATAACCATTTGGTGTCGCCTGTTAGAGCACCTGTGCCTCGAGGCCGGGGAGCAGGGTATCCAGCGCATCTTTGCTCGCCTGCCTGAAGATGGGCCCGAAGTCGAAGCCTTCCAACAGGTGGGTTTCAGTATTTATACTCGGGAAGACATCTTCCGCCTGGTACAGATTCCATCTGATCTATCGCACCCTGAAAGGAGGACTGTGCGCCCCCAGCAGCCCGCTGATAGCTGGGGGCTGCAAGGACTCTATGCGACCGTTGCACCTCGCTTGGTGCAACAAGCGGAGAGCTTAACGGCAAGGGAGTGGGAGGCTACACCTGGCCCTTGGCTGAGGCAAGCCAAGCGAGAGGGCTACGCACTGGAGGATAAAGGGGAGGTCATAGGCTACTTACGGATTCGCAAAGGGCACACCGGCCATTGGCTGAAATTGCTCCTTCATCCCCAAGCCTACGAGCGAGCCGACGAGCTCATCGAACAATCACTTTCTCTCTTGGCGGAATATCCGCCCCGCCCCATCTACTGCTGTTTGCGAAGGTATCAAGGGGGTTTGAGAGTTCCGCTCGAGGCCAAAGGTTTCCATCTCTTCGCCAGCCAATGTGTGATGGTCAAATACACCACCGTCAGGGTTAAAGAGCCAACCTTCAAGCTAGTGCCAGCCTTGGATAAGAGAGCCGAAGCGGCCACCCCGATGATGAAAACGCATTGCATAATTCATGAATAGAATTCGGCGTATCTGAGGTGATTTGAGAAGATATGCAACAACTGAAGATAACCGATGATCTAGAAGCATTGTTGGTGGTTCTGCCACCCCCCATCGAGCAGGCCCTTGGGGAGGCAAACGACGGTGATGAACTGTTAGAGATCGTGTTGGACCTGGGACGTCAACCAGAGGCGCGTTTCATCAATCACGAAATCACCCTCAACGACGACGAGGTCACCGACAAGGAAATCGAGCACGTGGTCTCCCGCGTCGGCGAGTTCGACGGCGATAACCGGGCTGGAATCGAGCGTACTTTGCATCGTATCTCGGCCATCCGCAACCGCAAAGGGTACATCGTGGGGCTCACCTGTCGCGTGGGGCGAGCTGTCTACGGCACCATTGACATCATCCGAGACATAATCGAGTCGGACAAGAACATCCTTCTCCTGGGCCGGCCGGGGGTGGGCAAGACAACCATGCTACGGGAGGCGGCACGCGTCTTAGCCGAGAAGAAGCGGGTGGTCATCGTTGACACCTCTAACGAGATTGCCGGCGACGGCGACATCCCCCACCCTGCCATCGGCCGGGCACGACGCATGCAGGTAGCCACTCCCTCCCTCCAGCACGAGGTGATGATCGAAGCCGTGGAAAACCACATGCCAGAGGTGATCATCATTGATGAGATCGGCAGGGAGCTAGAGGCGGTCGCCGCTCGTACCATTGCCGAGCGAGGGGTGCAGCTCATCGGCACGGCCCACGGCAACACCCTGGACAATCTGATGATGAATCCCACCCTGGCCGACTTAGTAGGCGGCATCCAAAGCGTTACCCTTAGTGACGAGGAGGCCCGGCGCCGGGGCACCCAGAAGTCTATTTTGGAGCGCAAGGCCCCACCCACCTTCGATGTGGTGGTGGAGATCCAGGATCGGCAGCGGCTGGCAGTGCACCACGATGTGGCGGCTGCCGTGGACGCTATCCTGAGAGGGCGCTCTCTGCCGGCCGGAATTCGTTATCGCGATGAGCAGGGGGAGATACAAATCGAGGAGGCAACGCTCCCGCTCCCCAGCTTGGAGGAAGGGCCCATCCGGCCACCATCCAAGCCCGCTGCCCCCCTGGCCGCCTTGCACGTCTATCCCTATGGCATAGCCCGCAATCGCTTGGATCAGGCTGCCAGCCGTCTCCACCTTCCCGTGGTCATCGCAGACGACCTGGAAAAGGCTCAGGTGGTAATCACATTGAAGCAATACTATCGCAAGCGCCCCCGGGTCATTGCCGATGCAGAAGAGGGGGGCATCCCCATCTATGTCCTGCGCTCCAACACCATCAAGCAGATGCAGAGTTGTCTGGCGGATATCTTCGGCCTGGAAGTTGAGGAAATGGACCCCTTCGCCGTAGCGATGCGCGAGACCCAAGAGGCCATCAAAAAGGTGCTAGCTGGTGCCAAATCAGTAAACCTCTCACCTCAGAATTCCTACATCCGCCGCCGCCAGCACCAAATGGCCCGCCAAGCGAACCTCGTCTCCCACAGCCATGGCAAGGAGTCGAGGCGGAGGGTGAGGATTTACCGAGAGTGAGGGAAGAGGAGAACTTGAGTTTATTCATCACCTTCGAGGGACCCGAGGGCAGCGGCAAGACAACCCAGATGGAGCTTTTGAGCGGTTATCTTGAGGAGAAGGGCTACTCTGCACTAGCTACCCGTGAGCCAGGAGGGACGAGCATCGGCGACCAAATCCGAGCTGTCCTCCTCGACACCCACAACACCGAGATGCTTCCCGCCAGTGAGGCACTGCTCTTCTCCGCGGCGCGGGCTCAAATAGTTAATCGGGTCATCCGTCCCCACCTGGCACAAGGCGGCATCGTCCTCTGCGATCGCTACGCCGATTCGACCTTGGCCTACCAGGGTTACGGCCACGGCTTGGATCTGGAGATGCTGCATACCATCACCGCCCTCGCCACCGAGGAGCTGAAGCCGGATCTGACAATCTATTTGGATATAGACGTCGAGGAGGGGTTGCGGCGCAAGCTGGCTGCGCATAAAGCGGGCAAGACAGAGTGGAACCGCATGGACCGACAGGAGACGGCCTTCCACCGCCGTGTGAGGGACGGTTACCTGCAGATGGCGGCCAGGGAACCAGACCGCTGGTTGGTGATTGACGCCACCCAACCCTTGGAGGCTATCCAGGCACTGATCAGGGCCAGGGTGGAAGCGAAGTTGGATGCCAGATGTAGTCGCTAGAGGGGGGTGATTGAGGGGATGAAATTGATTATGAGCATTGTCAACAGTGACGACGCCAGGGGATTGATCGAGGCCCTGCTAAGTAGGGGACATCGGGCTACGTTGATCAGCACGACCGGAGGTTTCTTGCGGGAGGGAAACACAACTATCTGTGTCGGCACTGAGGATGAGACGGTAGACGAAGTACTGAGGTTGATCGAGGAGAACTGCCATACCAGAACCGAGTACGTTACCCCCATACCGCCTATGATGGAGGCAGGAGAATTGTATATACCTACTCCTGTGGAGGTACAGGTAGGCGGCGCTACCGTCTTCGTCGTTGACGTGGAGCGCTATGAGAAGCTGTAGCTGCTAAAACTCGCCCTCGGCACCTGGCTCGCCTCCCAGGTCGGGCATGGACTCCTCAACGTCCTCCGGGCTCTGCCCGGACTCCAGCCTGTCTATGACCTCAGCAAACTCCGGCCCCAGGTCCTCGCCCATCTCCCGGCTCATCTTCCGCATCCAGCGAGCCATTGATTTTGGGTCGTTCTCATCCAGGCCAGCCAGGCTGCTGGGGTCGGCCAGACCCTCCAGGCGGCTCTCCTCGGACCTGACCAC
>JAUWYT010000092.1 GCA_030615705.1 Chloroflexota bacterium | reverse complement strand
GACCTTGACCCGGAAGTCTCCCGCCTGCCCCTGGAAATCAACCACTTCGCTGTAGGTGAGAAGCTCGATGTTGGGATGGCGGTCAACGTCCACCATCTTGGGACTAAGGATGCACGTTGAGCAATCCAGAGTGGGGAAAGTCTTATCCAGTTGGGCCATGCGCCCGCCGATGCTGGACTCCCTTTCCACCAGATACACCTTGAAGCCGGCATCGGCGATGTCCAGCGCGGCCTGGATGCCAGCTATCCCGCCCCCTATCACCAAGGCCGCTGGAAGGGCCTTGATCCGTTCCGCCGCAATTTCCACATCCTGCTCGTTTTTCAAACTCATCTCATCCATCTTCAAGGCCATGCCGATTGAGAATACTCCTCGGGAGAGACGGCAAGGCCGATCTCCCCCAGCGCCGAGTGATAATTATACTACCAGATCCCCTGATGGGCAAACGCATATTGTGCCAAGCTTCACAATTATACCCACTTTCAAAAAACTGGCAAGCCTGGAAGGGGCATTTTATTTGACATTTGGATATTATCGTGTTATACTCAGCGTCGCCAAACTCGATTCCGGTTGCGCGGTCTCTTGGTTCAGGACAGCGCGTCACTGCCGTCGTTGCCCTGTCCTATCGAACGATAAGAGTTCTCTGGTAAGTGCTCCAAGCGGACGCTAGCCCACGTCAGTAGGGCGGTGGACGGCTCGACCGAGCTCGCCGAGGTCTCAGCCTTCGGCCCAAGCGGTTTGGCTGAGGGCTTGTCGAAGTCTAGAGTCCACCGCAAGTTTGAAAAATGGACTGCTATGACATTCCGAGAGATCTCAATAGAATTGGAGGAGGTTAAACTGACATGGAGTTCAGACTGACAGCCGAGCAGGAACTCTGGAAAAACACGGTGAGAGAGTTCGCTGAGCGGGAACTGGAGCCCATCGCCCGGAAGATTGACGAGGAATGGGAGAGAATACCTGACGAGATCATTCGGAAGATGGCCGATCTGGGCATCTTCGGCGTGACCATCCCCGAGGAGTATGGCGGCATGGCCATGCCCGGCGAGGAGATGCAGTATGCCGTGATTACGATTCATGAGCTGGCACGGGGTGAGCTGAGCATGTCGCTGCCCGTCTACACCCTGCTATGCATCGGCTGGCCCCTCCTGCTGGTCCCGTACGGCACCAAGGAGGCCAAGGAAGAGATATTGCCCAAGGTGGCTTCCGGCGAATGGTTCCTCGGCATCAACACCACAGAACCTGGGGGAGGCTCCGACCTGGCCAACATCGTGACCGTGGGCAGGAGCGACGGCGACAAGTGGATCGTCAACGGTGAGAAAGCCTACATCAGCGGCGTGAGGGAGGCTACCGAGCGGGGCGGCGGCCACCTGACCCTCTTCAAGACCGACCCCACGAAGGGTTACAAGGGCACCACCTTCGCCTATTTCCCGGCCGACGCCCCCGGCACTACCTATACCACCTATCGCGACATGGGGCGCATGGGACTGTCCACCGGCGGCTTCGTCTACAAGAACGTGGAGATTCCCAAAAAGTACATCCTGGGTGAGGAAAACAAGGGCTTCTACGTCAACATGGAAGGCTTCAATGTCGCCCGGGCTCTGGTATCTGCGGCCTGCCTGGGAGGGGCCGAGAAGTGCCTGGAGATTAGCCGCGAGTACACCAAGCAGAGGGTGCTCTTCGGCCGGCCGCTGGTAAACTTCGAGGCCATCTCCTTCGAGATCGCCGATGACTATGCCCAATTGGAGCTGCTGAAGCTGATGCTCCAGAAGGGCGCCTGGATGATTGACCAGTTCTACCAGGACCGGTCGAGCTTCACCAAGGAAGAGATCAACCGCACCATCTCTATCTGCAAGGCCCACGCTCCGATGCTGGCTGTGGAGATCGCCAAGCACGGCATGATGTACCACGGTGCCTCTGGCTATACCAAGGACACCCCGTTGGAGATGGCCTTGAGGGGCTTCATGTCCTATGTGGTCGGGGCCGAAGGCGGCTATCACATTCAGAAGATCATCATCGCCCGTGACTACATCGGCGAGGAGGCGGTGCCCTATCGCGGGACGCAGAAGGCACACTAATTCCGCTAGATATGCCAGACGATCACTTGCACAGAGGCAGCTCTCGGTTGAGGGCTGCCTCTGCAAACGAAGACAGCGTTTGAATTCATCTGGATCGGGCAAGGGGCAGCAAGGGCGCTGCCCCTTCAATAAGTTACACCCTTGTCTTTCGGGAAGGATGGCAGGATGGGCGATTGCACAGACAAGATGGATGTCATCGTCGTCGGGGCAGGGCTGGCGGGCCTGTCTACCGCCTATTTCCTGGCCGACGCAGGGCTGGACGTCCTGGTGGTCGAGCGGGGGGATTTCCCCGGCAGCAAAAACGTCACCGGAGGGAGGATCTACCTCAATCCGGTCAGGGACCTCTTCCCTGACCTCTGGGAACAGGCACCACTGGAGCGACACGTCACCCGGGAACGGCTGACCATGATGGCCAGGGAGTCAGCCACCACGGTCGAGCTGCAAAGCGAGCGGTTCAACCGTCAGCCGTACCACAGCTACACCATCCTGCGGGCCAAGTTCGACCGCTGGTTCGCCGACCGGGTGGCCGAAAAGGGAGCCTTCCTCATCCCCAAGAACAAAGTGGATGACCTGGTTTTTGAGGGCGGCCGGGTGGCGGGCATCGTCGCCGACGGGGACGAGATCCACGCCGACGTGGTGGTGGCCGCTGATGGGATCCTGTCGCTGATGGCCGAGAAGGCCGGCCTGCGGGAAAAGCAGCAGCCAAGGCATTTCGCCGTCAGCATGAAGGAGGTCATCGAACTCCCCCGGCAGACCATCGAGGACCGGTTCAATCTGGAGGGCGATCAGGGCCTGGCCCAACTCTTCTTCGGCGAACTGACCCAGGGGATGATGGGCGGAGGGTTCCTCTACACCAACCTGGAGAGCATTTCGCTGGGGCTGGTGGTGGGCGTCGAATCGCTGATGGAGCGGGATCCTTTGCAAGAGGTACACCCGCTCATGGAAGCCTTCAAAGAGCGTCCCGAGATCCGGGTGCTCCTCGAAGGCGGAGAGGTGGTGGAATACTCGGCCCACGTCATCACCGAGGGCGGCATCCACGCCATGCCCAAGCTCTTCTCCGATGGGATGCTGGTGGTGGGGGACGCGGCGGGCCTTGGGCTGAACATGCTCATGACCATCCGAGGGATGGAGTATGCCCTGGCCTCGGGGGCTATGGCTGCCCAGGCCATTCAACGGGCCAAGGAGAAGGGCGACTTCTCCGCTTCCACCCTGGCTTATTATGAGGAACTGTTGAAGGACAGCTTCGTCCTCAAGGACATGCACACCTTCCGTCATGCCCTGAACATCCTGGAGAATCCCCGGCTCTTCAATCTATACCCCCAGGTCGTCTGCGACCTGTTTGAGAAGCTGATGTGGATTGACAGCGGGCCCAAGGAGGGACTCTTCAGCATTGTCTTTGGCGAGGTGAGGAGCAAGCTGCTGAGCTTTTCGGTGCTGAGGGATGTGCTGAGCTTCTGCAAAATGTAAGGAGGTTGGACACAGGGCACCTTGCCCTGAAACCGACCAGCAGGTTCTCTCGAGGGGAATCGTGGAATGGCCATTGCAATGAACGTAGAATCCAAACTGGGGCTGGACGCCTTCAAGCTGGACGAGGAAAGCCACATCCACATCAAGCAGGGAATCTGTAAGCGAGACTGCAAGGAGAAGTACTGCCTGTTTGTCTGTCCCGCCCACCTCTATTCGGTCAACAAGGAAAGCGGGGACATCTGCGTCGAGTTCGAGGGCTGTCTGGAGTGTGGCACCTGCCGCATCGCCTGTCGCTATGGGGCACTGGAATGGGAATATCCTCGGGGTGGATTTGGGGTGCAGTTTCGATTTGGTTAGGCGTAGAGAAGGGAGGCGAAGACGTGAACATTGTCGTATGTTTGAAGCAGATCCCCGATCTGCAACAGATCAGGATAAAGGATCGGAGACCCCTTCTGGAGGGAGCGCCGCTGATCTTCGGGGACATGGACAAGAGCGCCCTCGAAGAGGCGGTCCGGATCAAGGAGAAGGCGAAAGGGACGAAGGTGACCGCCCTGGCCATGGGTGGGGCCAAACTGAAGGACGGCATCAAAGAGGCGCTGGCCATCGGGGCCGATGAAGCGGTCTTGTTGATGGATCCACCGTTCGCTGGCTCCGACACCATGGGCACGGCGAGGGCGCTGGCCAAAGCCATCGAGAAGCTTGGGGAGCACGATCTCATCCTCTGCGGCGAGGGCTCCACGGACAACTACTCCGGCCAGGTGGGGCCAAGGCTGGCCGAGCTCCTCGACCTCCCGCAGATCACCTACGTCCGGGAGCTGGAAATCGAGGGCAACAAGCTCAAGGCCGTCCGCAACATGGAGGAGAGCTTCGAGGTCGTGGAGACTGAGTTGCCGGCCCTCGTCACGGTGGCCGACGAGATCAATCAGCCCCGGCTGGCCTCCCTCAGGGACATTCTGAAGGCGGCTCGCAAGCCTGTCCAGGAGTGGACGGCGGCGGACCTGGGGCTCTCCGAGGACGAGGTTGGGGCCAAGGGGTCAGCCATCGAGACGGTCAGCAACCTGGCCCCGGAGCAGGAGAGAAAGCAGGTGGTCTTCAAAGGCGACCTGGACGAGGTGACCGAGAACCTGATCAACGCCCTCACCAAAGAAGGAGTCCTGGGGAGGTAATCATGGCTGAGATATTGGTATTCTCCGAAAAAGACGACCTCGCCTTTGAGCTGGTGTCCAAAGGCAGGGAGTTGGGTGCGGCATTGAACGTGGGAGTAGCCGCCGCGCTGCTGGGCGAGGGGGCGGGCGCCAGGTCCGACGAGTACTTTGCCTACGGCGCGGACAGGGTCTACGTGGCCCACCATCCAGCCCTGGCTCATTTTCACGCCGAGGCCTTCGCCGAAGCCCTGTATCAAATCGCGCAGAAGAACGATGCCCAGGTTCTGCTGCTGGCCTCTACCAAGCGGGGCAAGGAACTGTCTCCCCGGGTAGCACAGAAACTGGGGGCGGGTTGCGTCACCGATGCCACGGCAGTCGAGGTGCAGGACGGGAACCTGCTGGTCAGCCGATACGCCCTGGGCGGCAACACCGTGGCCTCGGAGTTCATCAAGACCCCCCACAAGGTGATCGCAGTGATGCCCAAGACCTTTGAGCTGGGGGCCAAAGAGGCACGACAGGGGGAGGTCGTCACGGTAGACCTGGACCTGAAGGAGCCCCGGACCCGTATCGTTGAACGACGGGAGAAGGCCGGAGAGGCCGTCAATCTGGAGGAGGCGGAGGTGCTGGTCTGCATCGGCCGGGGTCTGGAGAAGAAGCAGGACCTGGGGATCATCGAGGAGCTTGCCAGGGCCCTCGGTGCGGAGATCGGGTGCACCAAAACACTGTGCAGCGACTACCAGTGGCTTTCGGAGGATCGGCTGGTGGGGCTGTCGGGCAAGAAGACCAGTCCCGGGCTCGTTATCTCCGTCGGCATCTCCGGCCAGATCCAGTACACCGTGGGCATCAGGGGTGCTCGCATTGCGGTGGCTATCAACAAAGACGGTCAGGCCCCCATCTTCGCCCTGTCCGACTACGGGATCGTAGGAGATCTCTATCAAGTAGTGCCCAAGCTTGTGGAGGCCCTGAGAGCTGCATAGAGGCCGCTGAGAAACAGCTTCCCGCTTTTTGGGCGGATTTCTTGGGGAATGATTGCTCACTTTGTGGTTATGGAAATACCAGACCATCTGGCGGCAGGGTGACCTGAGCATCCTGAGTAGCTGCGGAACGTAGTGAAGCAGCGTATCGAAGGGTGCGGCTTATTCTAGGCCCTTGCTGTTGTCGCAACCCGCACCTTTCGATACGGCCTCCACTTCGGCCTTCACTGCGCTCAGGGCTCAGTTTCGGCCTACTCAGGATGCTAGCCTTGCTTTGCGGCAGAATGCGAAGCTATTTCTTGACAGTTGCTTAGAGTGTATCCAGAAGGAAAAGCTCACCTGTGGAAGGAGGCGATAGAGGTGGCCACGGAGAAGAGCGGCGAGATGTACACTGCCGCGAAGCTGGCCAAAGCCTTGGGCATCTCGCAAGGGAAGGTCAAGAAGCTCGTCGAGGCCCAGGGCATCCAGCCCGACGAGGTAAAGCGAGGCTGCAAGTATTACGGCCCCTTGACCCTGGAGAAACTGAAGGCCGCGCTAGAGAAGGAATAGGTGTTAGAGGACCTTCGCAGCCCTGAACAAAGATAGCATGTTGCAAAAAGCCACCTGCGTCAACTGCACAGGTGGCTTTACTGCTATTGTCAAAGGAGCTGAGACCTGGTACACTATACTTAGCACCCAAGTAGAAAAGGGATTACAGAGTTACGGCTCTGGTAATCCCACGACCTATCTCCTGTAGGCCCAGGAGGCAGGGTTAGAGTGACCATAGCACAAAGCCGCTTCGTGGGCAAGTGGGGGCTTCTGTACTTCTAAGGACGACGGAGATATACACCCATGGGCGGTGGGATCTGGCACGCATTCGCAGCCCACCGGACGATTTCACTCTGAAAGAGGGCAACGCC
>JAUWYT010000055.1 GCA_030615705.1 Chloroflexota bacterium | reverse complement strand
GCCCAAGGACACAGGGGACAAAGGGTCCAGGACAAGTGCCTGAGGACCAAGGGCCTGTCGAAGCGAGGTGCGATGGACGTCTACGAGATTTTGAAACGCCCTATTACTACAGAGAAGAGCAATGTGCAGGCGGAGTATTATGGCCAGTACACTTTTCAAGTCGATCGCCGAGCCAATAAGCTCCAGGTCAAGGAGGCTGTGGAGAAGATCTTCGATGTCAAGGTTATCTCTGTCAATATCATGAACATGCCCGCCAAGAGGGGGCGTTTCGGGCGGCGGCGCGTAGTAAGGAAGCCTGCCTGGAAGAAAGCGGTGGTCAAATTGGCGCCGGGACAGCGCATCCAGTTCTTCGAAGGAGTGTAGGGTTGGAAGTTCGAAATTCGAAATTCGAAGTTCGAAATTGAGGAGACCATGCCTATTAAGACTTATAAACCCACCTCGCCAGGGCGGCGGGGAATGAGCGGTTATGATTTCGAAGAGATAACCAGGACCGAACCCGAGAGGTCGCTTTTAGCCCCCTTGTACAAGAAGGCTGGGCGGAACGTGCGGGGCAAGATCACCGTCCGCCACCGGGGCGGCGGCCACAAGCGAAGGTATCGCATCATTGATTTCAAGCGGGAGAAGATAGGTATCGCAGCGCGGGTGGACTCCATTGAGTACGATCCGAATCGGTCGGCGCGCATTGCTCTCTTAGTCTACGCAGATGGCGAGAAGCGCTATATCATCGCTCCCCTGGGCTTGCGGGTGGGCGACATCCTCATGTCTGGGCCTGAGGCTGAGATCCGCGTGGGCAACGCTTTGCCCATTGCCAACATCCCCGTGGGCACTCTAATCCACAACATCGAGTTGAAGCAGGGGAAGGGTGGGCAGTTGGTGCGCTCCGCTGGCTGCTCGGCCCAGCTCCTGGCCAAGGAGGGCAAGTATGCCCACGTTCGTTTGCCTTCTGAGGAAGTGCGCTTGGTACACCAGGCGTGCATGGCCACCATCGGCCAGATAGGCAACACTGAGCACGGAAACATCAGGCTGGGCAAGGCCGGGCGCAAGCGTTGGATGGGCTGGCGGCCTTCGGTGCGGGGCTCGGCCATGGATCCGAAGGCCCACCCCCATGGTGGAGGCGAAGGGCGGTCCCCGATTGGCATGCCCTCGCCAAAATCCCCCTGGGGCAAGCCCACTCTGGGCAAGAAGACGCGCAAGCGTAAGGATACGAATAAGTGGATCGTGCGCCCGCGGAGCAAGAAGCGGCGTTAGGAGGTTGTCGTGGCGAGATCGTTGAAGAAGGGACCATATGTGGACCCTAGGTTGCTCAAGAGAATCGAGGACATGAACAAGCGGGGCGAGAAGCGCGTGATCAAGACGTGGTCGCGAGCTTCGACCGTCTTCCCCCAGATGGTTGGCCACACGATCGCGGTGCACGATGGCAGGCGTCACGTGCCAGTCTACATAACTGAGAATATGGTGGGGCACAAATTGGGGGAGTTCGCTCCAACTCGGACCTTTCGAGGGCATATCTACAGAGAGAAAAGGACCGGGATTAGGAAGAAGTAACTGCTCACCTCGATAGATATGGAAAAGACAGATCATCTCTTGGCAGGATCACCTGAGCACCTTGAGCTCGTCGAAGGGTGCGGCTTTGCAGACCCCGCATCCTTCGACAAGCTCAGGATGCTTGTCATAATATCCGCCGTGAGTAGTTACCACCTTTAGGAAGAACTAGCGGGGAAGCATGGCTTTTGAGGTTAGAGCAGTCGCTAAATACGTGCCTCTATCTCCGCGCAAGGTGCGCCTTGTTGTAGATCAGGTGCGAGGCCGGGCGGTAGACGAAGCTTTGGTTATCCTCAAATTCACACCAAAGGCAGCGGCTAAGCCGGTTGCTAAGGTTATCAAGTCGGCTATTGCAAATGCCGAGGAGAACTATGGGCTGTCCAGAGAGGATCTATACATCTCTCAGATATTCGCTGACGTCGGCCCTACCCACAAGCGGTGGAGGGCCGGAGCCCGGGGGAGAGTCAAGCCCATCTTGAAGCGCTCATCTCACATCACTGTTGTCCTTGAGGAAATGGAGGAAGAGCAGGCAACTGCAAGCAGACAGTAGGCAGTTGCTCCTTGCTGGGTGAAGGGAGGATCAATTGGGACGGAAGGTACATCCTCTAGGTTTCAGGTTAGGGATAATTAAGGATTGGCAAGCGCGGTGGTATGCTGCTGGAGAGGAGTATGCCGATCTCTTGCAGGAGGATCTGGATATCCGCCAGTTGATACGTGAAAAGATGGGGCAGGCTGGCATCTCCAAAATCGAAATCGAGCGTTTCCCTAAGCAGGTCAGCATCACCATTTGGACGGCCAAGCCGGGTATCGTCATCGGGCGAAAGGGGACGAACGTCAGGGCCTTGCGTCAGGATGTGGAGGAATTGTCACAACAGAAGAGGGTTCGCATTGACGTCCAGGAGGTCGAACGGCCTGAATTAGATGCCTATCTTGTGGCCGAGAACATAGCTTCTCAGTTGGGGCGACGTATTTCCCACAGCCGCGCCATGAAACGAGCAGCAAGTCAGACTATGCGCATGGGTGCTGAGGGGATCAGAATCACTTGTAGCGGCCGCTTGACCGGGGCTGAGATGGCCCGCCGGGAGTGGGTGATGGAGGGGCGGGTGCCCCGCAATACCCTGCGAGCCGATATTGATTATGGCTTTGCTGAAGCTCGGACCACTTATGGCCGCATCGGCATCAAGGTCTGGATTTACAAGGGCGAAGTCTTGCCCGAAGTAGCGAAAGCAGCGGCCAGTTAACCCGGTTTAAGGTGCAACGCACTTGCCTTGTCCGAGCCCAAAGTGCGTTGCACCTGACTTAATGACATTGAATTGTCATCAGTGGAGAGTGAATCGTTATGTTGATGCCTAAGAGGGTTAAGTATCGCAAACAGATGCGGGGTCGTATGAAAGGCCGGGCTTCACGGGGGGCCACGGTGGCCTTTGGCGATTACGGCCTGCAGGCTTTGGAGCCCTGCTGGATGACCAGCCGTCAGATTGAGGCCGCCAGAAGGGCTATCGTCCGCCATGTCAAGCGCCGAGCGAAGGTATGGATAAGGGTCTTTCCCGATAAGCCTGTCACCAAGAAGCCAGCCGAAACGCGGATGGGCAAAGGCAAGGGCTCCGTAGATCATTGGGTGGCGGTGGTTAAGCCGGGCCGAATCCTCTTTGAGATAGCTGGCGTCAATGAGGATGTGGCTCGACAAGCCATGCGCTTGGCCTCCCATAAGCTGCCTATCAAGACCCAGTTTGTGGCTCGGCTGCAGATCTAGATGGGGGGTCTGATGGAGGCGCGTGGGATTCGAGCTATGGCTACGGAGGAGATCCGGCGCAAGCTGGACGAAGCTCAGGAGGAACTTTTCAACCTGCGGTTCCAATGGTCAACCGGGCAACTGAAGGACACCAATCGCCTCACCCAGGTGAAGAGGGATATCGCTCGCCTGAAGACCATCTTGCGCGAAAGGGAGCTGGTCCAGCTTTGGGAGGGAGAGGATTCATGAAGGTGCAGCGTAAGAGGTTGACCGGTCGCGTGACCAGTGATAAGATGGACAAGACCGTCGTGGTGGAGGTCGAGAGGCTAAAGCGCCATCGTCTCTACGGCAAGGTGCTGAAGAGGACTAAGAAGTACATGGCTCACGATGAGGAAAACGCATGTCGCATCGGCGACTTGGTGCGTATCGTCGAGTCGAGGCCCTTGAGCCGCAGGAAGCATTGGGTCGTTGAGGAGATAATGCAGGCTGGGAACTAAGAGCTGGTTGCTAGAAGTGGGTCAGGAACTTCGACAACCAATAACCAGCATCCGGAATTGGGGAGAATGGGGGATGATTCAGCAGGAATCCAGGCTGCGGGTAGCCGACAACACCGGCGCCAAGGAGATCCAGTGCATCAGGGTACTGGGTGGTTCAGCGCGTCGCTATGGGGGGGTAGGCGATGTCATCGTCGCTTCGGTCAAGCAGGCCACTCCCATGAGCTCGGTCAAGAAGGGTGAGGTGGTGAGGGCAGTCATCGTTCGCACAGCCAAGGAGTACGGCCGCCCCGATGGTTCTTACATCCGATTTGACGAAAACGCAGCCGTGATCCTGGATGATCACCGGAACCCTAAAGGGACACGTATCTTCGGCCCCGTTGCCAGGGAGCTTCGCGATAAAGGGTTCATGAAGATCGTCTCCCTGGCCCCGGAGGTGTTATAGAAGGCAGGTTTGTAGGTTACAGCGATGCAGAGGATAAAAAAGGGCGACACAGTGGAGGTCATCAGCGGCGACGACCGTGGGCTAAGGGGAACTGTCCACCAGGTCATCCCCAAGAAGGATCGGGTGGTTGTTTTAGGCGTCAATATCGTCAAGAAGCACCAAAGGCCCAGGCCTACCGGCGGCCGCACGCAGACCCGGGCGGGCATTATCGAGTTCGAGGCCCCTTTTCATCTATCCAACGTAATGCTGGTCTGTCCCCAGTGTAGCCAGCGGACCCGGGTCGCCTTTGAATATCTAGAGGATGGCGGGAAGGTGCGCGTTTGTAAGAAGTGCGGCTCTGTTGTTGATTAGTTCATCAGGAGCTAGTTGTGCCAAGGCTAAAAGATAGTTACCGTAAGGAAGTTGTTCCTGCTTTAATTAAGGAACTTGGCTATCGCAACGTGATGGAGGTGCCGCGCCTGGAAAAGATCGTGGTCAACGTGGGCGTAGGCGAGGCTCTGCAGAACGCTAAGGCTCTGGATCACGCCGTCCAGGACATCTCCACCATCACCGGCCAGCGACCTATCGTGACCAGGGCCAAGAAGTCCATCGCCGGCTTCAAGCTGCGGGAGGGGATGGCTATCGGTGTCAAGACGACCCTGCGAGGCAACCGGATGTACGATTTCCTAGATCGCTTGTGTAATGTTGCCCTTCCTCGCCGGCGCGATTTCCGTGGTGTCTCCCCCGACTCCTTCGATGGTCGAGGCAACTATACTTTGGGCCTTCGGGAGCAGCTTGTGTGGCCGGAGATAGATTACGATTCCATTGACAAAGTGCGAGGCATGGAGATAAGCATCGTCACCACAGCCAAGACCGACGAAGAGGGCCAGCACTTGTTGCAACTGTTGGGGATGCCGTTTAGCAGATAGCCGATAGCATATGGGGTATAGCTTGTGGATGCTATAGGCCATCGAGCGAGCGAAGCGAGCGAGCCATAGGCTATAAGCTAAATAGGAGGGATAGTGGCTAAAAAGTGCATGATGATTCGGGAGGAGCGTAGAAAGTACCGAGTACGGGTGCGCAATCGGTGTCAGCGGTGCGGCCGTCCCCGGGGCTATATCCGTCGTTTTAAGCTCTGCCGTATCTGTTTCCGCGAGCTTGCTTTGGAAGGCAAAATCCCAGGGGTGGTCAAGGCTAGTTGGTAATGTAGTCAAAAACCTATACATTCAGAAGATCGAGACATTGGACGGGACATCGCAATGAAGGAGATTCAATCGATCTGGAAAGTGGGGAGAGAAATTATTTCATGAGCACAACTGATCCTATTGCCGACATGTTGACCCGCATCAGGAATGCCATTATGGCTGGCCACAGCCATGTGGTCGTTCCCGGCTCAAAGATAAAGGTGGCTATCGCCGGAATCCTGAAGGATGAAGGCTTCATCGAAAACTGCGATGTCACCAAGGATCGCCCCCAGCCCACGATCAGGATCTGGCTGAAATACGCAGGGGATAGAAAAGACAGACGGTCTGTGATCACAGGCTTGAGGCGGATCAGCAAGCCGGGCCGTCGGGTCTACACTGGTAAGGAGGACATCCCCTGGGTGCTCAGCGGCATGGGCACCGCCGTCCTGTCCACGTCCAAGGGGATCATGACGGGCAAGAAGGCCCGCCGTCTCGGCGTCGGTGGCGAGGTGTTGTGCCATATTTGGTAGCTTCTAGTTTGGAGGTATTTCGGTGTCACGCATAGGTCGCATGCCTGTTCCCATACCGGAAGGTGTGCAGGTGGACATAAAGGATAGCCACGTAACAGTAAAGGGGCCCAAGGGCGAATTGAGTCGCTCCTTCCACCCAGATATGACGATATCCCTCCAGGATGGTCAGATCGTGGTGACTCGCCCCACGGACAACCGGCAGCATCGGGCTCTACACGGGTTGACGCGAGCCCTGCTGGCTAATATGGTGACCGGGGTGACTGAGGGGTACCGCAGGGACCTAGAGATCCGAGGGGTCGGTTATCGTGCTGAGATGCGAGGCGATAACCTCGTCTTGAATGTTGGCTTTTCCCATCTCGTAGAGATAGCGCCGCCTTCGGGCATCACCTTTGGCATCGAGAGCCGCGGCAAGGCCATCGTGGTCGAAGGGATAGATAAGGAGTTAGTCGGCGAGATGGCGGCCAGGGTCAGGCGAGTGCGCCCTCCCGAGCCCTACAAAGGCAAGGGCATCCGCTATGTGGGCGAGCACGTGCGCCACAAGGCTGGCAAGGCGGGCAAGGTAGTGGGAGCTTAAACCCCTTGGAAGGGACGAAACGACGATGAGTGAGCGAGCCAAGTTGGCGCGCCAGCGGCGACACCGGCGGGTGCGGAAGAAAGTAGTGGGTATCGTTGAACGCCCCCGCTTGAATGTCTTCAGGAGTTTAAAGCACATCTATGCCCAAGTCATTGATGATGACCAGGGACATACCCTGGTGGCAGCTTCCACTCTTGATCCTGAACTGCGCGGGAAACTGGGTGGCCTTACCAAGACCGAGCAAGCCAAGTTGGTGGGAGAGCTTTTAGCCGAGCGAGCTCTGGGGCGGGGGGTGAAGCAGGTGGTCTTCGATAGAGGCGGTTACAAGTATCATGGGCGGGTGAAGGCTCTGGCCGAGGGCTCGCGCGAGGTCGGGCTGGAATTCTAGCGTACAGGAGGATGGATGGCGAGGGGAGATTTCCAGGAGAGGGATGAGCTGGATGAGCGGGTGGTGCACATCACACGCACAGCCAAGGTGATTAAGGGTGGCCGGCGCTTCGCCTTCCGCGCCGTTGTCGTGGTAGGCGATAATCAGGGCAGCGTGGGTGTCGGGGTAGGCAAGGCCCGCGGGGTGCCCGATGCTATCCGCAAGGGATCAGAGCAGGCCAAGAAGAACATGAGGAAGTTCGCCTTGCTGGGCACAACTATTCCTCACGAGGTGCTAGCCCAATTCGGCGCGGCCAGGGTTCTTTTGAAGCCAGCCTCGCCGGGCACGGGGGTCATCGCCGGCGGCGGAGTGCGGGCAGTGGTGGAGGCGGCGGGCATCCGCGATATCCTGACCAAGTCCCTGGGCAGCTCCAATGTCCTCAACGTTATCAGGGCTACCCTGGAGGGGCTGTCTCAGCTAAAGGACATTGAGGAGGAGGCCAGGCTGCGTGGTAAGCCTGTAGCAGAGTTGATGCCCTTCTGGGCGAGGAAGCGGACCGGTGGCTGACAAGCAGGCCAAAAAGAAGGCCAAAGGCCGAAGGAAAAAGAAAAAGACGACGCTGCGTATCAAGTGGGTCAAGAGCAGCATTGGCTATTCCCAGCGGCAGAAGGCGACCATTAAGTCCCTGGGCCTTAAGCGGCTACGGGACACGGTGGAGTGGAAAGATGACCCAGTGACCAGAGGGATGATTGATAGAGTGAGCCATTTGGTCGAGGTTGAAGAACTGGGTGCTGGAAACTAGCTACTGAATACTGAACACTGAATACTGAATTGGGGGCGAGGATGAAGCTACACGAGTTGCGTCCCGCTGAGGGGGCCAAGAAGAGGAGGAAACGAGTGGGGCGCGGGATTGCTGCTGGCCAGGGCAAAACGGCTGGCCGGGGCACCAAAGGCCAGAATGCCCGCTCTGGCGGGGGTGTGCGCCCCTACTTCGAGGGTGGCCAACTGCCCCTGGTGCGGCGCTTGCCTCACAAGCGGGGCTTCACCAATATCTTCAAGGTGTACTACACTCCGGTCAACCTCGACCGGCTGGACGATTTCGCTGCGGGAGACGAGGTTAGCCCGGCTACCCTGGCTGAGGCAGGCATCATCAAGTCGCCACGTGAGCAGGTGGTCATTTTGGGGCGCGGCGAGCTGGATCGGCCCCTTAGCGTCAAGGCCCATCGTTTCTCGGCCAGCGCCCGAGAGAAGATCCTGGCCGCCAGCGGCACGGTGGAGATGCTGCCGCTTCGATGACGTGTGACCATTCGAAGTG
>JAUWYT010000220.1 GCA_030615705.1 Chloroflexota bacterium | reverse complement strand
GGCGGCCTGGCAAAAGAAGGCCATCTGGAGGGACGTGCTCCAGGCGGTGGCCGTCGCCCAGGCGGAGCCTCAGCTAAACGCGCCTCCACTTCTTGCCGTTGATCTGCTGCCTCAGCCTTATAGCCCTTTTCCTGCAAAGCCTCCACAATCCTGGGCATGAGCATCTCGATCTTGCCAATCAGGCCCGCCTGGCCAAAGAGCAAAGCCAAGCGAGGGCAACCGCAAGGGTTGCCCCTACCCGGACGTATACGCCGAACGGATACGTCCATTGGGAGGACATGGGGCGCTGGCCTACGAACCCCCAACCTTCAAAAGGTAGCTCAACAAGATGCAAACCAGCCCGGCTACAATCATCTTCAGGCCTGAGATGACCAGGCTCTCCTTGGATACCTTCCCCAGAAAAGCTCCCAGGGCGAAGAGGACCACCAGGGCCATGCCCAGGGAGACGTAGTAGCTGAGCACGATATCGCCCAGCAGGGCACTGAAAAAGAAAGGGAGGAGCACTACCAGCGCCGAGAGGAAAGGGGCCAGGCCGTCTATCAAGGCCACGACGACCACCGCTACCCGCGAGGCACGGCCGATCTTCGTCCCGCTGAGATCCGTCAAAGTGTGGCTCTCCAGGTCGTCCAGGTCCCTCTTTCGCTCAGCGGACTCCGTCAGGTAGGCCCCCCACAGGCCCGAAATCCCCATGGCCATGCAGGTAGAAAAGCCCGTGACGATGACGATCCTCGCATCGCGCACGCGGGCGGTGTAGTTGCCCATAAGCACGCCGATGATGGTCAGCACCCCATCGAAGGCGTTCATGGCGAAGTAGCGCCGGGCGATCTCGCCTATCCTGGCGATGTCGCTGTACTCTCTGAGCTCGTGTAGCTTGCGAGCTAAAAATCCCATCTACGTCTAATACCTATCCGAAAAATAGCGGGGCGGATTCCCACGCCGTTCGGCTGAGGCGGCGAGCCCTCGGCCTGAGGCTCGGCCCGAAGGCTCAGTCGAGCCGCTCAGGCCGAAGCCGCCTCTGCCCTCCGGGCTGGAAGCTGACTTTTTGGATAGGCTCTTAGTCTTGTAGCGTCTCCGCATCCTCGATGATGATCTTGCCTGCCACCACCTCGTCAATGGAGTGCACCGTGCCGCCGTTCTCCTGGATCACCCGTTCTATGCTCTCGTAAGAGAGGTCACTTCCCTCGATGGTGATCTTGGCATTCTCCACCTTGCGGTCAATCTCGTAAATGCTGATGTTGACCGCCTCCACCCCTGAGAGCGCGCTCAACTGCTGCGCCAGTTCAATGATAGTAGGCTCAAGAGGCTTCAAAACATCCAGCACTAACCGTCTGACCTTACCCATATCCTGTTTCGTTCTCCTCCTTTTATTGATCAATCGCTTTTTGACAGGCTGCCCTCTTCAGGAACAGCCGAAGCATCAGTCTCTTGTTCTATCTTGCGGGCAAAAACGAGATAGCCTGTGTGGGCCACCATCCGATCCATGGGGCGCAGGCGGGCTGGGACGGCCTTGTAGGGACGCAGCAGCAGCTCTTCGACCTCGACGGCGGAGAAGCCATGCTCCGGCAGGGCCCTGATCAGCCGCACCACCTGGTTGGTTGTAGGCAAGGTAGCACCAAAGAAACCGCCGCTCTTGAGAGCCATGTGCGCCTGGGTCAGATACTCCCAGGGGTTGCGCAAGTCGAGAAAGAGAGCGTCAACGTCCACCTCATCGAACCCTTCCTCGATGTCCCGCTCCTTCAGCTCCACAAAAGAGCGCAGGCCCAGCTTCTCCAGGTTTTTGGCGGCCAGATTCAACACGTCGGGCCTTACCTCGTAGGAATAGACCCGGCCCTTGGGCATCACCGCCCGGGCCAGGGCCAGGGTGAGGCCGCCGCTGCCGGTGCCGGCCTCCACCACCCTGCTGCCAGGCCCCACATTCATCTTCAGCAGGACGTAGCCGATGTCCTTCGGGTACATGATCTGGGTGGTGCGTTTGAGATCCAAGATCAGGTCATGGGTGGAGGGCTCCAGCACGAGGAAGGGATAGCCCAGGTGGGACTGCACTTCTCGGCCCAACGGTTGGTCAATGAGATCATCGTGCCTTATCACTCCTCTATGAGTTTGCAACTCGGCGCCTGGCTGCAGGCGTACGATAAAGCTCTTCCTATCCCTGCCCATCAAGAACACCAGGTCATTTTCCCTGGCTACGCTCACTGGCCGCCTCCTGGCAAAGGACACCTTGCTCCGCGTATAACATTATAACCCATGCTTGATTTAAATGCAACTTCAGGCAGAGGGAACCTTCTTGCAAGAAGGTCAACCTCGTGGTATAGTACAGAGAGATAATCTCTATTGAAGGAGACCAGCATCATGAACGAGCTTCATACTGAGTTGAGCCTAAGTATAAGAACAGTTGCCGAATTGATGGCCATTTCGGCCCGCACGGCGCCCAAGGCGGCGGGTAAGGATTTCGTCGTCACCGAGATCATCCAAGGCGACAATGTCCAGGCTCTGGCCGAGAAAATGTACGAATTCGGGGAGCGGGCAGGCAAAAAGAACTTCGATCGCGACGGGGCCAACGTCTGTAATTCGGCGGCAGTCGTTCTCATCGGCATTAAGGACGCCAAGACGACTGGCCTCAACTGCGGAGCTTGTGGCTTCGACAAATGCCTGAAGCCCAACACCCACGAGGGGGAGTTCAGGGGTCCCCAGTGCGCCTATCGGCTGCTGGACATGGGCATCGCCCTTGGCTCGGCCGTGAAGACGGCCAGCCTGCTCAACGTGGACAACCGCATCATGTACCGCGCCGGTGTGGTGGCGCGGGAGATGGGCCTCATCGAGGCCGACTTCGTGATGGGCATCCCCCTGTCAGCCACGGGTAAGAGCATCTACTTCGACAGGTGACAAATGTATCACGTTCTGACTATCAACCCCGGTTCCACCTCCACCAAGGTGGCGCTTTACGAGGGCGAACGTCCCCTCTTCGTGGAGACGGTTCACCATTCGGCTGAGGAGATCGCCGCCTTCCCCCACATCGCCGACCAATACGCCTTTCGCCGTGACGCTGTGCTAAGCCTTTTGGATGAGAAGGGGTTCGGGTTGGACTCTCTGGACGCGGTGGTGGGACGAGGCGGGATCCTCAGGCCCATCCGCAGCGACACCTATCTTGTCAACGAGAAGATGCTGAACGAGCTGCGCCATCCCCAGGAGAGAGAGCACGCTTCCAACCTGGGGGCCATCATCGCCGACGAGATCGCTCGACGAGCTGGCGTTCCAGCCTTTATCGTGGACCCTGTTTGCGTGGACGAGTTCGACGAGATCGCCCGCATCTCTGGCCTTCCCGAAATCGAGCGCCGGAGCCTCTCCCACGCCCTCAACCTCAAAGCGGCCGCGCGGCAGGCAGCCAGGGACTTGGGCAAGCGTTACGATGAGGTCAACCTGCTGGTGGTCCACCTGGGCGGGGGTATCTCCGTCAGCCCCCACCGACGGGGGCGGATGGTAGACGTCAACCAGGCCTTGGACGGCACAGGCCCCTTCGCCCCGGAGCGAGCAGGGGGGTTGCCTGTGGGTGATGTGCTGCGCCTGGCCTACTCGGTCCCCCCACACGACGAGGCTCACTACACCTATGAGGAGATGTTCAAGAAGATCGCTGGCCGTGGAGGCCTGGTAGCCCACCTGGGTACGAACGATGCCTGCGAGGTGGAACGGCGCATCAAGGAGGGCGATGAGCACGCTAAGCTAATCTACGAGGCCATGGCCTATCAAATCGCTAAGGAGATAGGCCTCATGGCTACAGTGCTCAAAGGCGACGTGGACGCTATCGTCTTAACGGGAGGGCTGGCCCGCTCAGATATGCTGGTGGATTGGATCGTACAGCGCGTGGAGTGGATTGCTCCAGTGATGATCTACCCCGGTGAGGATGAGATGCTGGCCATGGCTCAGGGAGCTCTCAGAGTGCTCAGAGATGAAGAGAAAGCCCGAGATTATTGATGAATTTGATCACCCAGCACAAAAGGCCGCGGTTGTAAACCTTGTCCTGAGCCCTTTGTCCCTGGGCACTTAGTCCTGTACCCTTGGTCCTCTGGCACTGTACCGTACGGTCCAGTACGGTGCCCAAGGACAGAGGGCGGCCTGAGTACAGGGCCAAAGGACCAGGGGCCCGTAGAAGGGGATGATTAAGTTACAAC
>JAUWYT010000155.1 GCA_030615705.1 Chloroflexota bacterium | reverse complement strand
GTTGGCCCCTTTCTTGACCTTGAAGTTGCAGGAGCCCAGGTACGACATTCAAGCCGCGCTTTCAGATTAACCACCAGGCCACGAAGACACGAAGGAGATACAGAAATCCTGGTGTCTACGTAGTAGAATTAAAGGCGCGGTAAACGAGTACCATCGAACGGCAGCGTCCGAGATGCTGGGGAAGATAGGAGAGAAACCGATGCTTGGGGATATCTTGGTGGTGATCAAAGGTGGAGGTGACCTGGCTACTGGTGTGGTCCATCGCCTGCATCGGGCAGGAATGGGGACCGTGGTTGCAGAACTGGCCCAGCCTACGGTTATCCGCCGGGCTGTAGCCGTGGCCTCTGCTGTCTACGAAGGACAGGTAGAGGTGGAGGGATTGGTAGCCCGGCTGGCCGAAAGCGATGAAGAAATACGCGCGGGCCTGGCTGGGGGCCGAGTTCCCGTGGTCGTAGACCCGCGTGGAGGGGTGATAACTCGACTGCGTCCCACCGTTGTCGTTGATGCCATCATGGCCAAGCGCAACACCGGGACCAGGATCACCGACGCTCCTATCGTCATTGGCCTGGGGCCAGGCTTTACTGCTGGCGTGGACGTCCACGCTGTGATCGAGACCAATCGCGGGCACAATCTGGGGCGGATTATCCTGTCGGGGAGCGCCGAACCGCACACCGGCGTACCCGGGCCGACGGCGGGCAGCACCCGTGAGCGAGTGCTCCGTGCGCCCTGCGAGGGCACTTTCACGAGTAAGCGGCACATTGGCGATCTGGTGGAGGCAGACAAGGTAATGGCTTTCGTCTCTGGCGAGCCCATTGCAGCAAGGATATCGGGCGTGGTCAGGGGGTTGCTGGCCGACGGGCTGTTTGTGAAGGCCGGTATGAAAGTGGGCGACATAGATCCACGGGGCGTGCGAGAGCATTGCTTCACCATCTCCGATAAGGCCCGGGCCATCGGTGGGGGAGTGTTGGAAGCCATTCTGTACTTGCTGAGAACACGGATGCGCATGGTTTGCGGATGACGGGGTATGTCAGCGGAAATCCAAAGTCCAAAACAAACGCGCAGCCGATCCGTAAATCCTGCCAGTCCGTTGTTCCATTTGTCATCAAAAGCCGATAGTGATAAAATAAGCTTACGTTCAAGCCATTTTCACAGGTGATCTGGACTATGCAGAGAGTAATGGTCGGATTGAGGAGAAACCGGATTCAGTTGGCGCTGGTGGCCGTGCTGTTGGTCGCGGCTGCCCTGCGCTGTTACAACATCAACTGGGATGGCGGGAAGCTGACACACCCGGACGAGCGCTCGACGGTGGCCTTCTATGCACCGACGATGCACTGGCCGAGCGATTGGTCAACTGCCTTCGATCCTCAAGAGTCCACCTTGAACCCCTTCTGGGATCGCAACAACCAGCACCGCCGAAGCTACACCTACGGCCATTTCCCTCTCTACTTGCTGACCATCACTGCTAACCTAGCGCATAACCTGGCACCTTTGGCAGAGCGCCTCGGTGCTTCTCCTGAGACCGTGCAGGCCCTGGCCACAGCCAACGGGTCGCCCGGCTTCGCCTACGTGGGCCGCTTCCTCATGGCTCTGGCCGACACTGCTACCGTCTATCTGGTCTACCTGATCGCCCGGCGCCTCTATGGGCAGGCGGCAGGGCTGCTGGCGGCGGCTTTCTCCGCTTTCACCGTCACCCAGATCCAGCTCGCCCACTTCTTTGCCGTTGATCCCATATCCACTACCTTCACGTTATTGGCGCTGTATGGCGCTATACTGATGGTAGAACGACGCACGGCAGGCGCGGCAGCCCTCACCGGCCTTGGCGCTGCCTTGGCCATCGCTTCCAAGTTCAGCGCTTTGCCGGTCTTGGCCGCGCCGGTCGTGGCCGTTCTGATCATCGCGTGGCAGTCAAGGCAAGCCGGGCCAACCGACAGTGCCCAGGCTTTGCGGCATCTGCTGCTCGCCTTTGTCGTTGCCTTCCTGGTTTTCGCCGTCACCTCGCCCTTCGTCTTGCTCGACTGGAGCAGCTTTGTACAGGCAGTGATCAAGGAGCAAGGGGCGATGGCGAGCGGCCGAGCGGACATGCCCTTCACCCGCCAGTACCGGGGCACTGTCCCTTACTCTTATCACATCGAACAGCAACTGCGCTGGGGGATGGGTTGGCCCTTGGGGATCGTTGCTTTCTTGGGCTTGGGCTGGGTGCTGGTGCGGACCCTCCTGCGACGAGCCAAGCCGGGTGAGCTGATCTTGCTCTCCTGGATCGTTCCCTACTTCGGCTTTACTGGCCTCTTTCTGGCCAAGTTCATGCGCTACATGGTGCCGGTGGTGCCGCTCTTTACAGTGATGGGAGTGGGGATGCTGTGCAAGTTGCAAGTCGCAAGTCGCAAGTCGCAAGTGGCAAGATTCCAGCTTCCGAGTTTGCTCATAGCTGTGACCTTGGGCGGGGCCATCTTCTGGGCCCTGGCCTTCGTCGTTGGTGTCTACGGCACGGAGCACACCTGGATCACGGCCTCCCGCTGGATCTATGACCATGTACCCGACGGCTCGGTGCTGGCCTCAGAGCACTGGGACGATGACTTGCCTCTTGGACTGCCCGAGCCTGGGGCGAACATGAGGACGCACGGGTATCGGCTGGTCGAGCTGCCCATGTATGAGGAGGATAACGAGCAGAAGTACCACCAGCTCCGCTCGCGGCTGAGCGAGGCGGACTACATCGTCCTGTCCAGCAACCGCCTGTACGGGGCTATCCTGCGCTTGCCCCAGCGCTATCCCATGAGCAGCAAGTACTATCAGCTTCTTTTCGCTGGGCAACTGGGGTTCGAGGAGGTGGCCGAGTTCACTACTTACCCCCGCCTGGGCCCCTTCACCTTCAATGACGATTCTGCTGACGAGAGCTTCACTGTCTACGATCATCCCAAGCCCATTATCTTCCGGAAGGTGCGGGAGCTGAGCGGGGCGGAATGGGACGCCCTGCTGGGCGATAGCTGGGACGAGGCCATCCCGGGCTACGTGGGTGCGCCGACACCCCTGGCTCGCTTCTGGGGCGTTACTTCTCGACCTTCGCCACCCAGCAAAGCCAAAGAGGGCAAGACGCTGCTCCTCGATCGGCCAGTGGATCAACTTCCTGTCATTGATGACTTCCGCTGGAACGGCCTGGCCAACCGCTATCATCTGTTCGCCGTCATCTTCTGGTGGCTGGCTGTGGTCCTGGTGGGACTGGCTGCCTGGCCGGTGACTTTCGTCATCTTCCGCCGCCTCTCGGACCAGGGTTACATCCTGGCCAAGAGCCTGGGCCTCATCATCGTGGCTTACCTGGTGTGGATCTCGGCCAGCCTGCGCTTGCTGCCAAACAGTCTGTTTACCATCATACTGGCCCTTGCCCTTCTCTCCTTCCTTTCCTTTTATCTCTTCCGGCGCCACAAAGAGACGATGGTTGCGTTCTGGCGCGATAGGAGGCGTCTGATCTTTCTCAACGAAGCCCTCTTCGCTGGGGCCTTCCTGCTTTTCGTCGTCATCCGGATGTTCAACCCCGACCTGTGGCAGCCCTGGCTTGGCGGCGAGAAGCCCATGGAGTTCGCCTTCCTGAACGCTATCCTCAAGACCCCCCACTTTCCGCCCTACGATCCTTACTTCGCGGGTGGGTATATCAATTACTATTATTACGGCCAGTTCATCGTGGGCCTGGTGATCAAGCTGACGGGCATCATGCCCTCGGTGGCGTTCAACTTGGCTATTCCGATGCTGTTTGCCTTGACGGTTGGGAATGCATTCTGTGTGGGGTATAATTTGGGGCGGGCGAGGAGTTCCGTCCTTGCTGGGCTGCTGGCGGCGGTTTTCGTGGCCGTGTTGGGTAACCTGGACGGGATGGTACACCTGGTCGAACGGCTGGGTGGGTTGGGTGGCTCTGGCTTCAAAAGCAGCATCCCTGGACTTGAAGGGCTGGTGCGGGTCTGGCCGGGCCTGCTGAAGCTCATCCAGGGCCAGCCGATGCCCCCTTTGGACTACTTCGGGCGCACCCGCGTTATCCCCGGCACCATCAGCGAGTTTCCCTACTTCAGCTTCCTCTTCGCCGATTTGCACCCCCACATGATAGGGATACCCTTCACCATCCTCGTGTTGGCCCTGGCGCTGAGTATCGTCTTAGACGGGAGGCGGCGAGAAGCGGCAGGCCCTTGGTCCTCAGGCCCAAGGACTGAGGGCTGTGAACCCCTGGCAACTGCTGTTCGCTATCTTTCTCTCCCCATCTGCCTGGGTGCTCTGGCGGTGACCAACACCTGGGACCTGCCGACTTATTTGGGCCTCATCGCTGTCGCTTTCCTCCTTCGGGAGAGGTTGGCACATGGTAAATGGAAGTTGGTCTGGCCCGTGGTTTCGACCGTTGCTGTTGGTGGCCTGAGCCTGTTGCTCTACTGGCCCTTCTTCGCCCATTACAAAGCCCTCAATGTCGGCGTTGGCCTGGCCCTCACCAGGGGGCGGACGGACTTGGCGTCTTTCCTTACCGTCTGGGGCTTTTTCCTCTTCATCGTCGTCACCTTCTTGCTGGTGGAGCTGGTTCGACAGCGGGACAGGCTGGGTGTGCTGCGCTTTGTGCGGGTGGTGTTAGCGCGGTGGGAGGTACTGCCCCACCTGGCTGAGCTTTACAAGGCCTTGGTGCATCGGCAGACGTCGGGCTATCTCCTGGTTCTGTGCAGTCTTGGAGGCATGCTGCTGCTGGCGGTGGCGCTGGCCGTCCTCAAGTTCTGGGTTCTGGCCTTCATGTTGCCCCTCGTTGTCGGAGCTCTACTGCTCCTTTTGCGGGACCCTGCCTCGCCTGAGGAGCTTTTCGTCTCTCTGCTGGTCTTCACCGGGTTGCTCGTGGCAGCGGGCTGCGAGGTGTTTTATCTGAAGGATCACCTGGGCGGGGACCAGGTTTGGTGGCGCATGAACACCATCTTCAAGTTCTACATCCAGGTCTGGGTGATGCTGGGCATCGCAGCGGCTGTGGCCCTGCCTCGTCTCTGGGCCCTTCGGCAAGCCCCTGGTCCTTTGGCACTTAGTCCTGTACCCTTGGTCCTCTGGCCCAAGGACAGAGGGCGGCCTAAGTACAGGGCCCAGGGACAAAGGGCTCAGGACATGGCCAGGCTGAGGCGTTGGCAATCGGCTGCCCGGCGGCGAGC
>JAUWYT010000113.1 GCA_030615705.1 Chloroflexota bacterium | reverse complement strand
ATCCCACGCTCGCTTTAGTGCTTGCATGCGAGCTTTCTTGTCGGCCTTTCTGTGAGTATCAACCCGATTGATGAACTTCTTGCAGCGTTTGCAGCAGTAGGCCTGGGGATGGATGGTACTTCCACAAATCTCACATATCTTAGAATCGCTCATAAGTGTGGTCTCCTCGCCATACTGGACAGCATGGCGGCTAACGCCCGCCTATGCGGACTACCACGTCGCCAGCGGTATCGCCGCGTTCGGGTCGTCGAGACGCACGAAATACATCCAGTTGTCTGGATACTTGGCGAAGGCGGCATCGTTGGCTGCTCCCAGCGTCTTGCCCACGAAGTACTCCCCGCTCTTTGGCTCGATGGCCACTACCCCTTCTTGGCCTTGCAGCTTATCCTTGATCCCGTCGAAAACCTCCTCGCCCTTGGCGATGAACGCCTGGCGAGCTTTCTTATCTTTATACAACGCCGTATCAGCCATGCATTTTCCCCCTTTCGTGTTCGTAAACTCGTGGTTCGGAGATTCGGGATTCGTCACGAATCTACGAATTCCGAATTCTACGGATCTACTTCCTTTCGATGATGATCGCGCCGCCCATCCCGCCACCCACACAAGCCGTGGCTAGACCCAGGTTCACGTCGCGCTTGATCATCTCGTTGAGCAAAGTGACCACGAAGCGCGTACCGGTGCAGCCCACCGGGTGGCCCAGGGCGATGGCCCCGCCGTTGACGTTGACCCTATCCCAGTCCCAGCCGTCCTTCTCCAGTTCGATCCCCACAGCAATGGATTGGACAGCAAAAGCCTCGTTGAGCTCGACGAGGTCAATGTCGGCCAGCTTCAGGCCTGCCTTCTTCAAGGCCTTGGGAACGGCCTTGGTGGGGCCGATGCCCATGATCTCCGGCGGCACGGCGGCGTAGGCGTAGCTGCGAATATAGGCCAGGGGCTCCATGCCCAGTTCCTTGGCCTTATCAGCCGTCACCACGATCATAGCCGCCGCGCCATCCGAGATGGGGCAGGCGTTGGCGGGAGTGACTGACCCGCCTCTCTTGAACACGGTGGGATAGAGGCCGGCTTTCTGAACCGAGAGGGCCGGGTTAATGCACTCGTCGTGGACGATGTTCTCGTAGGCTACCTCCTGGCCAGCCACCTTCTTGGAGACACGCACGGGAACGATCTCATCGTCGAACTTGCCCATCCTTGTGGCGCGGAAGGCTTTCTTGTGGCTTTGCACCGCGAATTTGTCCTGTTCCTCGCGGCTGATGCCGTACATCATGGCCAGGTTTTCCGCCGTGTAGCCCATGATCATGTCGCAGACGGGATCGGTCAGACCTTCCCAAAGGGCATCGGTGAATTGGGTGTGGCGTAGTTTTAGCCCCCACCGTGCCCCGCATACTACGTAGGGGGCCGTGCTCATGCTCTCCGTGCCGCCTACCAGAAAGACCTCTCCATCGTCGGCCTGAACGGCCTGGTAGGCGCAGGAGATGGCCTGCATGCTGGCTACGCAGTTGCGCTGCACGGTGTAGCCGGGCACGTGGGTGGGGATACCGGCCATCAGCGCTGCCACGCGTGCGATGTTCGGCGCATCGGAGTACTGGCCGATGCAGCCGAAGATGACGTCGTCAATAAGGTGAGGGTCGAGGCCCGTGCGTTTGACCACCTCTCGCATCACGATGGCGGCCAGCTCTTGAGCGGGCAGGTCTCTGAAGGCTCCGCCGTGTCTGCCGATGGCGGTGCGCACTCCCCCGACGATGACCGCTTCTTTCATTTTCTCCTCCTTGATACCCCCTACGGGCGACCGCGAGGGTACGCCCCTACCAAGGGCGACTGCCGAGATTAGCGATTATGAGCTTGCAGGCCGCGCAGGAAAAGCTCGAAGGTTGCATCGAATACCGCTTCAGGCTCTACGAGTATCATCTCCCTCCGGACAGGGTTGGCCATTAAGTTGAGTGCTCCATTGAGGGCACCCCAGAGCACGCCGGCTGTCAACAAAGGGTCATCAGCGGTGAAGACGCCTTCCTCCGTCCCCTGACGTATGGCCTTTGCCACCAGCTTCAACCCCCTTGTGCTTTCCGTCAGGATCTCCTGATATACCTCTGCCGATACCCTTTCTTGGAAGCGCCCCCGGTCCAGGGCCAGCAATAGACGCAAATAATGGGGATAAGTGTGGGCGAATTGACAATACGCCTCTACTAATTGGCGAAGGCGTTTGTCGGCGGAGAGCGGCTCTTGAGGTGCGTAGGCGGCTTCCAACTGAGGCAGCAGGATTGACAGGCCCTCTAAAAGCAAATGAGCAAGGATGGACTCCTTGCTCTGAAAGTAGAGATAGACTGTTCCCTTGCTAACCTCGGCCTGAGCGGCCACGTCATCCACCGTTGCCCGGTGGATGCCTTTTTCAAAGAAGACCTCCTTGGCGGCTTCTAAGATCTCCTGCTGCCTCCTCGCCCTCTCGCGAGCACGCCGCTGTGCTGTCGTCATCGCGCAACCTTCCTGCTGAAAACCTGCGGTCATTTACTGACTGACGGTCATTATACAGCAAACGGCTCGCGTTGTCAAATCAGGTTTTTGCGTCGCCTTGGTCAGGTGGTCTTTGGTCAGATGGTCGAGTGGTTCGGTGGTTCCTGGCCTAGCTCTGGCGCAGATAGCGAATGAAGCCGTTGATCAGCTTTTTCACCTGCACCGCTTTCTGGTAGATTGCCTCGAACTCTTCCTCCGTCACATAGCCTCGGTCCAGAGCGATGTATAGATGAGACTGCACCTCACTGGCCGAGCGCCGGGCATAGCCCAAAAGCCTGATGAACTCCGCGTCCGAACCTGAATCGAACCCCCCAGCGACGTTGGCCATCACTGAGGCCGTGGCATCCTCGATCTGCCTGCGCAGCCGAAAGTCCTGGCGAACTGCCCCTTGCTGGACCCTTCGTAGACCATTCGAGCCAGCAGTCTGGCTTCTTGCCACCCCTCGATATGCTCGAACCGCTCAATCTTCATCTGGCCTCCTCGACCACCAGACCAAAGACCAAGGACTATCTCACCATCCGACCGAATCTACGTTTTTCTAGCGGCTCTGCCTCGCCTCCTGCCCGTCTTGAGCGACACTTTGTTGGCCTTGCGACAGCGGGGACACTCCACGACGTAATGACGGGGAGGAGGGGTTTCGGCCTCCGCGAGGCTTTCGGCGATGGCTTCCTCGTCGAGAGTGAATTTCCAACCACACTTGAAGCACGTTACGTGAATCATAGTCACCTCCACTGGCCTGCTGCCCGTTGGATAGGGATCAAGTTTTGCTTTCCAAGAGATTTCCACCGTCTATCCTGCGGGCACTATTGATAGCATGGAGAATTGTAGTGCTAGTTGGGGATTTTGGCAAGTGCCTCTCTTTGACAGAGGGTGGAAACTGTGGTAGTATCAATGCCTGTAAAAGCGAATTCGCATACGCACTCCGGCAAGTTATCCTTTTGAATCAGGTCTTTGTTATGGGGGATGGTCTATGCCTGACCCGAGGCGGATCCTGGCCATTGATGCCGGGGCCGGAACTCAGGACATTCTATTGTATGAGAGCAATAAACCTATAGAGAACTGCGTCAAGATGGTTCTTCCTTCCCAGACGACTATCGTAGCAGAGAGGATCCGGCAAGCTACTTCTCGAGGAGATGACGTTTTCTTGACTGGTAACCTGATGGGGGGTGGGCCTTGCGTCAGTGCCCTCAAGAGGCACCTGAGGGCAGGTCTGGGGGTTTACGCCACGCCTCTGGCAGCAAAGACGATTCGCGACAACCCTCGTGAGGTAGAAGCCCTGGGCGTTCAGATTGTGGAGGAGGCTCCGGCCGAAGCCCTGACCATTCGCACGGGCGATATCGATCTGTCTGCCTTGGGCCGCGCCCTGGCCCTCTTCGACGTAGAGCTGCCTCAGCGCTATGCCATCGCTGTGCAGGATCACGGCGAAGCGCTAGCGGGAAGTCAGCGCCGCTTTCGCTTTCAGCAGTGGAATCGCTTTGTCGAGCAGGGGGGGCGCATCACTGAGCTAGCCTATCTGGAGGTGCCCGCGCATCTCACCAGGATGAAGGCCGTCCAGGCCGACGCGCCCGGCGCGATGCTGATGGATACTGGCTCCGCGGCGATTTGGGGGGCGCTATGTGATGATGCTGTGGCTGCCCACCAGGAGGACGGCCTCATCGTCGTCAATGTGGGCAACCAGCACACGGTCGGCGTTTTGCTTCGAGGTGAGAGGGTGTGGGGCCTCTTTGAGCACCACACCGTGCTCATGAACCCTGACAAGTTAGCTGCTTATGTTGAATCTTTGCGGGAAGCGACCCTAACCAACGATGAGGTCTATGGCGACCATGGTCACGGGGCCTATGTCCATCCTGATTACCCTGGCGATGGAACCTTCCGCTTCGTGGCGGTAACAGGGCCCAATCGAGGGATGGCCGCAGGCATGGGTTACTACATGGCCGTGCCCCACGGCGACATGATGATGACCGGGGCCTTCGGCCTGGTGGCCGGCGCGCGCCGTTTGGGGCTTGTTGAGTAGTGTTGCTCCAGGCGAGAAGCCCCTTTTCAACTATGATTTGATAGGCGTCGCCGTGGGGGTCGGGGTGGGCGTCGGAGTAGGCGTGGAAGTGGGCTGCAGTATCGGCGTTACCCTCGGGAGCGGCGTGGGCGTGGGCTGCTTTGGTTGGGGTGCTACTGTCAGGATCAGGCTCAAGGCCAGGCTTAAGACCACAAGCAAGCTCATTATTCCCAAGATAATCTGCTGTCCTCTGCTGCGCGAACGTTTCATTTTTCCCTCCGAGAATGTAGGTCAATGAGGCAACGAGTCAATAAGTGGATTACCTGTTACTCGTTGACTCGTTACTTCATTATACCATCTTCCGTCTATGTCAGTCAAGATGACATCGTCTAACATCAGCTTTCCCAGGGAGTGGGAGCGGATTAACCCCGAATCCCTCGAAGGCACCATCATGGTGATCGGGGAGTCGGATAGCGGAAAGACCACCTTCGCTCGCTATCTCTTCCTTCAACTGTGTCGCTGCCACAATTCGGTCGCTTTCTTGGATTGCGATGTAGGCCAGAGCACCCTCGGTCTGCCCACGACCATGAACCTGGCCCTCTCCAGCGGCGAGCGATCGGTGTTCCCGCCCAAAGGCGAGACCCTGTCCTACTTCGTGGGTTCAACATCCCCCAGAGGGCACATGTTGCCAACCGTGATCGGTGCTCACAAGCTCCAGAAAAAGGCCCAGGAGCTGGGCGCGGAGGCTATCGTTGTGGATACCACTGGCCTGGTGAGTCGCGCGGCGGGGGGTGGCGCGCTGAAGCAGTGGAAAATCGAACTCCTGAAGCCCTCGGTCTTGGTGGGCCTGGAGAGGGGCGCGGAGCTGGAGCACATCCTCTGGCCGTGGCGGTGGGATAAGAGGGTGCGAGTGTACGATCTGCCGGTGTCCGAGCACGTGATCGAGAAGACCAGGACTGAGCGGATAACCCACAGAGAGAAAAGGTTCCTGAGCTATTTCCAGAAGGCGCACGCCCTGAGGGTGGCCTTCAGAGAGGTCGTCGTGTTCGGGATCGAGATGATGGCTGGAGGCAGGCTGCTGGCCTTTCAAGACGACCAGGGCTTTGCTATGGCACTGGGTGTCGCCAGGGCCTACGATAGAAATGGTCAGGAATTGGCTGTCAGCACCCCTCTCCCCAGCCCGGAAGGGGTCAGCAGCATCCGGTTTGGCTCGTTGAAGCTCGATCCGGCGACGGGGCAGGAATTGGGGAAATAAGCGGGGTCTCTGGTCAGTTCACTTCTTCTCTTCGCCCAACTTCAGGGAGATGACTCTAGATACGCTGTCCTCACCCATGGAGATGCCGTAGATGGTGTCCGCTACCTCGACGGTGCCCCGGTTGTGGGTGATGATGATGAATTGAGTGCGCTCCGATAGCCCCTGCAGCGCCTCCCGAAAGCGGCCGATATTGGTTTCGTCCAGAGTGGCGT
>JAUWYT010000254.1 GCA_030615705.1 Chloroflexota bacterium | reverse complement strand
GCGCAACAAGAGAGCCCTCAACTCCTGAGAGCCAACCTCGTTTGGCAAGCGGCCGAGCAGGTTCCAGCCAACTATGTCACTTCCCTACGTCTCAAGGATGCCGAAGGTTACACCGTCGCCTCCCTCGATGCTCAACCCCTTTACGGTTTCTACCCCACCAGCCTTTGGCGGCCAGGGGAACTCGTCTACGATCGCCGCTGGCTTCCCCTTCCAGAGGGCATGCCGCCTGGCGACTATTCCCTCGAAGTGATCCTCTACGATGTGCAAACTTTGCAGCCTCTTGGCAGGGCCCGAGTGGAGAAAGTGACCTTGATGCACCCGACGGTAAAGGCGGGGTACCCCATCAGGCATCGCTTCCCCAAGGGGTTAGCCATCGCTGAGGCGAACGTGGAACGCACGCGTCTGGAGCAGGGCGAGAATCTCCCATTGACGGTGAAATGGGCTGCTGTGGCTTCCTTGGAACGGGATTACTCCTGCCTCCTGAAGTTGGAAGATGAGAGAGGAAAGATAGCCCAGAAGTGGCAACAGCCCCTCGTTCGCTCTTATCCCACCTCCCGCTGGCCGGTGAATGCCCTTGTCCTGGCTCGTTACAACTTGCGCCTCAGCCATGACCTGCCTCCTGGCCACTATCACCTGGTACTTGCCCCCAGCGATGCCCTGACGGGAGAAGAGTTGGGGGAGTTCGATGTCGAGACCATCGAAGTGATAGCGCCGCAACGCCATTTCACCGTGCCGGAAATGGAAAGCGGGCTGGGAGTGACTTTCGGACGGGAAGTGCTGCTCCTGGGCTACAACTTGGCTCGAGAGGGCCAAGAGTTACGCCTGGGGCTTTATTGGCAAGCTCTCCGTCAAATGGAGGCGGACTACAAGGTTTTTGTTCACCTCTTCGATCCAGCTACCGGGACCATCGTGGCCCAACGGGATGCTATGCCGCGGGAGGGCCGCTATCCAACCTCTCGTTGGGCGGAGGGGGAAGTGGTGAGCGATTCGATCATCCTTTCCCTGGCGGAGGCGCCACCGGGCCGCTACCGGCTGGCGGTGGGCGTCTACCACCCCGAGACCATGGAGCGCCTGCCCGCCGTTGACGCCACCGGTCTCCTTGTTCGCGATAACCGCGTTGTCTTAGCTGAGGAGATAGAGATCCGGGAAGATACATCAAGAACAAAAATAGGAGGCGAGAAATGAAAAGTAAATTGTTTATCCTGGGAACCGTGCTCATTCTGAGTGCGCTGATCTTGAGTGGCTGCGGGCTGACCACTGCCCGGCCCAAAGAAGCGCAACTTACCGTTGTAGGGGAATACCATTTCACCGTAACGCCAGAGGGTGTAACGAAACATTCACCAGGGGGTGTAAAATGGTATAAGGAAAGTGGTACATGGACATTCATCGACGACTTTGGGGACATCTGGGTTTTCACTCCCGAAAGAGAAGATATTGTCACATTAACATTGGAGAACATCCCTTTCCGAAAACAATTCCCTGGCACCCCCCACGTAAAACAAATCTATGAAGTGGCAATAGAAAATGATGGATTGCGATTTAACAGCATGATGCTTGTTGAAAGTTCGTGGTGGAGGCAAGATCGAGTTTGTCTTAACTTTACCGAAATCCCTGTGGGCAAACCAAAAGTTTGGGAAGTTACCATCCTCATAAAAGAAGAACAATAACGATGAAAGAGCGTTAAGAAGGTTAGAAATGAAAAGCAAACTGTCAATTTTGGGATTCGTGCTCACTCTGAGTGTCTTGATCGTCAGCGGCTGCGGGCCGATCACGGCCCAGCCCACCGCAGTCCCACCGCCCGTTGTGACGAAGCTACCCATCGTAGTGCCGCTCACCTCACCCCCAGCGATTACTCCGACGGTCGCCGTGGAGGCATCCGACGTGCAGGCTGCCCGCGATGCGGCCCTGACCTACATCATCGAACATTACGGCGAGCAGGCCCCTGCGCTGAGCCTGAGCTGGACGGAGGAATTCACCCCAGGAAACCCGTTTCGCTTGGCAAGCTGCCGGTACACGGCCGAGGATTGGGTGGTCTCGATACCCTATCAGACCCGGCCGGTGGTGTACCAGGTGGTGGTGACCAATCGGCCCACTGGGTTCCGGTGGGAGGGAACGGTAGACGCATCGGGGCAGGTGACGGAGCAACTTGCCCCCGACGATGTCCGGGCGGTCCGCGATACGGCCCTCGCCTACCTCAGCGAACGCTACGGCGAGCAGGCCCCTGCGCTAGACCTGACCTGGGCGGAGGAGCGCTCCGCACCAGACGTGTGGCGTGGGGCGGGGACCTATCGGTACATCACCGAGGACTGGGTGGTTAAGGTATACTATCCGATGATGCCGCCCGAAACGGTGGTCTATCTGGTGACAGTGGCCAATCGGGCCACTGGGTTCCACTGGGAAGGACAGGTTGATACAGCAGGGGGTATGACGGAACTGCTCGACGATGTGCTGGCCGCGCGCGATGCGGCCCTGGCCTACGCCAGCGAACACTACGGCGAGCAGGCCCCTGCGCCAGGCCTGACCTGGACGGAGGACCACATTGGCCTCCCCCAGATCGTTTCAGAATTAGACTATGGTGGGCCAGGAACCTTCCAGTGGACGTACACGGCCGAGGACTGGGAGGTCATTATCTCCTATCGGTTCCTGACCCCCAAACCGGTCGTGTATGGGGTGTCGGTGGAGAACCTGGCCACTCATTTCTATTGGGAGGGAGAGGTGGACGCTGCGGGGCAGGTGACACAGCAGTCCCCACCCCAATGAAAAGCCAAGCGCTGTGACGCAAGATCGCGGATACGAGAAGGCGCTCAACTCGCCAGACAAAGGGGGAACCTTTTCGGCCCCAAATCCGTCTAGAACATGATAAAGCCAATTTGAGGTACACCAAGAACAAGAAAGGTAGGCAAGAAATGAAAAGCAAACTGGGATTGATGCTCATTCTGAGCGCTGTGATCGTCACTGGCTGCGGGCCGACTACGGTCCAGCCCACCCCCGTGATCCTAACTACCACGCCGATGCCGCCCACGCCGACGCCGAAGCCACCTACGTCATCAGGCGAGCTCGTACGGTCAGACATGAAGCGAGTGACTTCACCGGATGTGGCTGCCTCGGATCTGGCAGACCTGGTCAAGGGAAACAGTGCGTTTGCCTTCGACCTCTATCAGGCGCTCGGAGAGGGGAACGGCAACCTCTTCTACTCTCCCTACAGCATCTCACTGGCACTGGCGATGACATACGCTGGCGCTCGCGGCGAGACCGCCCAACAGATGGCAAATAGCCTCCACTTCATACTCTCGCAAGATCGTCTGCATCCCGCTTTCAACGGCCTGGACCTCGAACTCGCTCGTCGCAGCGAAGGTCCCACAGGCCAGGAGGGAGAGGGCACTCGTCCTGGACCCTTTGTCCCCTGTGTCCTTGGGCCACAGGACCAAGGGCTTGGGCACCGTACTGGACCGCCCTGGGTCCTTGGGCCCCAGGACCAAGGGTACGGTACAGTGCCAAAGGACCAAGGGCGACGAGTACAGGGCTTCCAGTTGCACATTGCCAATTCCTTATGGGGCCAGATCGGCTATAAGTTTCTGTCCGAATACCTCGATGCCCTGG
>JAUWYT010000318.1 GCA_030615705.1 Chloroflexota bacterium | reverse complement strand
GGCGTTGAAGAAGAAGGAGAGGCGAGGGGCGAACTCGTCCACGTCGAGGCCACGCTCAATGCCCGCCTTGACGTATTCGAAGCCGTCGGCCAAGGTAAAGGCCAGTTCCTGGGCAGCGGTAGCGCCGGCCTCGCGGATGTGGTAACCACTGATGGAGATGGTGTTCCACTTTGGCAGATACCTGGTGCCGAACTCGAAGGTATCTACCACGAGGCGCATGGATGGCTTTGGGGGAAAGATGAATTCTTTTTGAGCGATGTACTCTTTTAGGATGTCGTTCTGGGTAGTGCCGCCCAAAACTTTCATGGGAATGCCCCTTTTTTCGGCAGCGGCGATGTACATGGCCCAGATGACGGCCGCAGGGGAGTTGATGGTCATGGAGGTAGTGATCTCGTCCACGGGAATGCCGTCGAAGAGGACCTCCGTATCGGCCAGGGAGGAGACGGCCACCCCGCACTTGCCGAACTCGCCTTCAGCCTGGGGATCGTCGCTATCGTAGCCGTATAAGGTGGGCATGTCGAAGGCCACCGAGAGGCCGGTCTCACCGTGCTCCAGGAGATACTTATAGCGGGCGTTAGTTTCTTCTGCGGTGCCGTACCCAGCGAACATCCTCATCGTCCATAGCCTCCCTCGATACATGGTGGGATGCACGCCGCGGGTGAAGGGGTACTGGCCGGGAAAGCCCAGGTTGCGCTCGTAGTCGAAGCCTGTACTGAGCTTAGTCGAAGTATCGGCGATGTCCAGGGGTGTGTAGAGGCGCTCTACGGGAGAACTGGAAGTAGTGATAAAAGTATCGCGCCGCTCAGGAAAGCGGTTCAGCGTCTTTTGGAGGGTAGTCTCCTCCCACCTAGCCTGTTCTTTCCTTATCTCGTCTAGCTTCTCCTTGTCGTCCATTTGAACCTCCGGTTGACAAAATCAATACTCAATCCCCCGCCGCCCCCTTACCCCCTCGGCATACGGATGCTTGATGTCCAGCATCTCCGTCACCAAGTCGGCCCGCTTGACTACATCGGGATGGGCATGGCGACCGGTGAGCACCAGCTCAACCTTCTCCGGCTTGGCATCGAGCAAGCTCAGCACTTCGGCCAAGCTGATGATCCTGAAATCCAACGCCACGTTTATCTCGTCGAGGACCACGATGTCGTGCTGACCACCAGTGATAATCTGGCGGGCGTGATCCAGGGCTTGGTGAGCCTGGCGGATGTCCTCAGGGTCGGGGTTATTTTTGTCCACGAATTCAGGGCGGCCAAACTGGCACAAGGTGATGCTAGGTAGCTTCCCTACGCTCACTAGCTCACCGTAATCGGGCCAACCCTTCATGAACTGGATGATGTAGACTTTGAGCCCTTGTCCTGCTGCCCGGAGGGCTAACCCTAAGGCAGCGGTGGTCTTGCCCTTACCAAGGCCGGTGTAAACCTGGATGAGACCACGCTCTAGAGGCATGAGATTCTCCTCAACAAGAGGGAGCCAAAACGATGCCGCCTCACTAGCGCGGCTTTTCGATCAGCTCGATGAGCACGCCGTGGGCGCTTTTGGGATGTAGGAAAGCTATTCGGCCGTGAGCTCCCTGGCGAGGCTGCTCGTCAATGAGCCGGATGCCCTGGGCCGCTAAATCCTGCAGCGCGGCCTCGATGTCGTCAACCTCGAAGCAGATGTGGTGAATCCCTTCGCCCCGCTTCTCCAGGAACTTAGCAACGCCGCCCTGGGCGGTAAGAGCCTCCACCAACTCAAGTTTACTCCCGCCCACAGGCAGAAAGGCAATCCTCATCGCCTGCTCTGGCACATCTTGGACGTCGGTCAGCCCGAGGCCCAGGGCTCCCTCATAAACCTGTAGAGCTTCCTCGATGCTGTGCACGACGATGCCGATGTGGTCTATCTTCTTGATCATGGCTCTATCCACTTAATCAAGGAATGCTCCACCATTCGAATACCTCAGCGGCGCGCTCGCGCTTGGGAGGCGACCTTCGCTCCCATGCCCCGGTAGCCAGCGAGCGCAATATCCTCTTATCCCCGATCAGAAACAGCTTCGGGCCAGCCAGCACACTGGCAACGAAGCCGTAACCTAATTGAACCCCGCTGCGGAAGCTCTGTGGAGTGCGAACGTAGCAAGTGATCTCCCTGCCGATGGGGCTTTGAACCTCCTCGGCCCTGCCTTGAAGCTCTTGCTTCGAGATGTCTCCCACCACAAAGATTGCTATGGGATCGGTCAGCGTTTCCCGCTCCGCAGCAAAGGGGCCGTGGATGAAGGCGACTTTAATCCGCTTGTTGGCCTGTCGTGCATCCGCCAAGACAACCTTCAAGCCGACCGTCTTGAGGAGCATCTTTCTCAGCTCTGGGAATAAGATGTAGCTACGGTTGCCCTGAAAGTATACTCTGTTGGCCTCGGTGGACTTGTGAAGTATGCCCAGGGCTTCCAATTTCTCGGTTTCCCGCTGGATGGAGCGTATGGCCAAGCCAGTTATCGTCTCGATCTCCCTCTGGTAGAATTTAGTGTCGGGGTTCAATAACAAGAGGCTCAGGGCTTGGACCCGTGCCGATGAAGAAAAGAGTTCTTTCAGCATGGAACACCTCCGTCATATATACAGATTGTAGTCAATATTGGCCAATGGCGC
>JAUWYT010000088.1 GCA_030615705.1 Chloroflexota bacterium | reverse complement strand
AGAAATTGCAATTGCGAAGGCCGCTGAGGATGGCGGCCCAGCCCCCCCGGAACCTCCTTTATTTGAGGTCGCTTTGAACGCATAAGCTATCAGACCCCAAAATGGTGAGATTTAGCCCTGCAAAACCATCTCATAGATCCTGTACGTCTTGTAGATTTCTCCCCCTATCCTCCGAATTATCCTGTTCATCATCACGTTGTCTTCCAGGATCCACGACATCTCACATCGCTTATAGCCCTTCCGGAAGGCCTCCTCAGCCCCTTCGACGTACATCAGGGCATCAATGCCTCTCTCCCTGTATTCTGCGATGACGCCCATTATCAATCCCCTGAAGGTATCTATCTTTCGTCGGTACCACAGGTACTTGATCCAGCCGAAGGGGAAAAGGCGCCCGTTCACGTGAAGCAAGGGTTGATTGACGTCGGGAAGGCCTATGAAGATGCCGACCGGTCTATCGTCTACCTCGGCGATGAGGAGCAGGTCTGGATCCAGGAACTGTTTGATCCCATGAGCCAAATGATCGAACTCTGCATCGGTCATGGGCACGGCGCCCCAATTGTTCTCCCAGGCCGAGTTGTAGACAGCCTTCGCCTTCTTCACCTCGGCATCGAAGTCCTTCATGTTCACCTTACGCACTCGTACTCCCGCCCTCCTTCGAGCAACTTCTGCGACCCGCAGGAACTTGGAGGGTAGATTCTCTGTTTTTCTGTCGAATATGTCCGTGCTGGCGATGTAGGCATAGAGATCCTTGGCCTTAACGAAGCCGAACCGCTCGATGAAATCTAAGTAATAGCGGGGGTTATAGGTCATCATCACTACCGGGCTGGAGTCGAAGCCATCTACTAAAAGGCCACACTCATCATTGATGGACATGTTCATCGGGCCGCGGATAACATCCATGCCTTTGGCCTTGACCCAGTCCCTGGCTGTGGCCAGCAGCCCATCGGCCACCGCGTAGTCTTCGATCACCTCGAAGAGGCCGAAGAAGCCTGCCTTCTCTTCGTGGAAAGCATTGTGATTGTCGTTGATAATAGCAGCGATAGTGCCTATCGTCTCACTATCCCTCTGGGCTAAGAACAGATCTACCTCGGAGTGCTCGAAGAAGGGGTTCCTCTGGGGATCCAGGAAAGCTTTCCGTTCACTGATAAGAGGAGGGACCCAATAGGCGTCATCCCTATAGACCCGCCAGGGAAACCTGATGAATTCCATTAAGTCTTGTTTATCCTCGACCTTCCTGATGCGAAAGTTCAACGATCCCATGAACGCCCCCTTTCTGTCTCTGGACTCCCTTCACTCGTTGGTATGAGCTTAAGAAATCTATTTTGGGGCCGAGCAAGCTTGGCAGTTCATCCCCAAATTCACGCCAATGCCCCTGGCTAATTCAAGAGGCACAACTCCCTTAGTCGGCTCAGGATCTGTTGAGCGCATTCGTGCGGGGACTGGCGATCCGTCTCCACCACCACCTCCTGCCTATCAGGAAGTTCAAAAGGTTCCTGCAAGCCAGGCACTGTGGTCGCCTGGCCTGCCATGGCCTTAGCATAAATTCCCTTGGTGTCTCTGGTTAGGCAGACCTCCAAGGGGCCTTGACGTATACCTCTGCGAATTTCTCGATTTCTTGCCGGGCTCTTGTCCGGTAGCAGCGCTTGCAGGCTGTGGCCGCGAAGATGACGTTAACACCGCAGCAGCACGTCCAGTGCCTGGTCGTCGTCGAAGTGCTCCCGAAAGCGGGTGACGAAGTCGGCCAGGGTGTAGCGGTGGCTCTGCGGGCCGGTCTGCTCCAGAGCGTAGGTAGCCGCCAGCGCCCCCATCCGCCCCGCCAGGTCCCAGGAGAGGCCCAGGGCCAGCCCCTTGATCAGCCCCGCCCGGAAGGCATCCCCGATCCCGGTAGGGTCTCCGGCCCGTTGGGGGGGCACCGCCGGGATGTCGTAGATCCCCCCCTTCGCCCAGATGCGCGACCCCTCCGCCCCCAACGTGACGACGCAGGCGCGGGCCGGGGTGTGCTGGATCGCTTCGGCGCTCAGGCCGGTCTTCTCCCGCAATAGTTCAAACTCGTAATCGTTGACCACCAGCAGGCCACACCCTTCAAGCCCCTCCCGCAGGTCCTCGCCAGCGAGGCGGACGATCTGCTGGCTGGGGTCGTACAGGTAAGGGATACCCAGTTCCTGGCACTCGGCGGCGTACTTCGCCATCGCCTGTGGGTCGTTTGGGGAGATGACGGCCAGGTCAATCTCGTCAGTCTCTAAGTCCTGAAAGGAAAGGTCCCGCGCGCAGGCCATCGCACCGGTGTAGAAACTGGCGATCTGGTGGCCGCCCTGGTCGGTATTGACAAAGAACGAGGCGGTGAACAGGTCAGGTTCTTCGCGGATGAGCGAGGTATCCACCCCCTGTTTTTCCAGCCACTGGCGGTATTCACCGAAGTCCTGCCCCGCCGTGGCCATAACCCGCGGGCGCTCGCCCAGAAGAGCCAGGTTATAGGCGATGTTGGCAGCACAGCCCCCCCGTTGTCGCCGCATCTCGTCCACCAGGAAACTGAGGGAGAGACGGTCCAGTTGGTCGGGCAGGATGTAATCGGCGAAGCAGCCCGGGAAGGTCATCAGATAGTCGTAGGCGATGGAACCGGTTACAACAATGTTCATGGCCGAAGGCGCTGGGTTTCATGGCTGAAGGCGCTGGGTTTCATGGTGTGCAGGACGGCGCTATCCTTTTCGCCATCGCCACTGAACTCTATAAAGACTGGGCTGCCGTAGCCGAACTCCTTAAGTTCCTCCCCGGTCTCATCGCTCTTGAACTCCCGTAAGGGGATTACTTCCACCTTGGCTCCGTATAGGGAAGCTAGATGCTTCCCCAGCGCCTCTTTTCTCAAAACCGGCAATCTTCTCTCCTTCAAGTTGCTCAACAGGGCTAGCCGAGGTAGTTCCTCAGTTGACGGCTGCGCCGGGGGTGACGCAGCTTGCGCAAAGCTTCACCCTCAATCTGACGGATGCGTTCTCTAGTCAGGTCGAATTTCTGGCCCACTTCCTCCAGGGTATAGCTATGTCCATCCTGGAGGCCAAAGCGCAGCCGTAGGATCCGCGCTTCCCTGGGGCTGAGAGTATTCAATACCTCCTCCATTGTCTCTGCCAACAGGTGTTGATAGGCGGCCTCAGAGGGCGCAAGGACCTTCTCGTCTTCGATGAAGTCCCCCAGTTCGTTGTCCTCGTCCTCGCCCACCGGTCTCTCTAGGGAGATAGGGCGCCGCGAGGCCCTGAGTACCCATTGCACCTTATCTGGCTCCAGTTCGACCTCTTCGGCTATCTCTTCCAGGCTGGGCCGGCGCCCCAATTCCTGCTCCAATTCTCGAGCTATCCTGTATAGTTTTCGGATGCGGTCGCTCATGTGGACTGGGACGCGGATGGTTCGCCCCTGCTCGGCCAGGGCTCGGGTGATGGACTGCCTGATCCACCAGGTGGCGTAGGTAGACAATCGATGGCCTCGCCGATAGTCGAACTTCTCTATGGCCTTCATCAAGCCGAGGTTGCCTTCCTGTATGAGGTCCAGGAAGGGCACCCCATGGCCAAGATATCTCTTGGCTATACTAACCACCAGCCTGGTGTTGGCCTTGATGAGATGCTGGCGGGCCTCTTCACCCCGCTCGATTCCCCGCTTCAGCCTCTCCGTTTCCTCGGGGTCATTGCCGTCTCTAGCAAGGCATCGCCGAGCCGCCCGTCCATGCTCCAGTCGCTGAGCCAGCTCCATTTCTTCCTCGGGTGTCAGAAGGGGCACGCGAGCCATCTCCTTAAGATATAGGCTGATGGTGTCGTCAGCAGTGATGTCGCTTAGGTCAAGGGCCCCCTCCATATCCCCCACCAAGGCTGGCGCCTCTCCTACCTCTGCCCTCTTCCTCTCCTCCTCGGCCTCTTCCTCGCTTTCGTAGATATCAATGCCCCGGTCATGGAGGTATACGAAGAGCTCTTCCAGTTGGAGAAGGTCCTCCTCTGCCTGGGGAAAGGCCTCTAATATCTCGTTGGAGGTGATATACCCTCGCTCACTGGCTTTCTTCAGCAACTCTTGCGCTGTATTCGATTCCCCTTGGCGTTTCGACTGTACCATCGGCTGGTTCGTTCCCGTTGTAGCTAGAGCGTTAAGTATAATCCCTCTGCTACTATATCACACATCAAACATATTATCAAGTTTAGCCCCCCTAGAGCTGGCTGCCACCCCGCTTTGTCCGCTCAATGGGAGCCCAGTACCTCAACTGGCCGAATGTCGGCTCTCTTCAAAGCGTGGATTGATTTGATTATACTACATAAAGGTTAAATTACCAACACACTACGAACCTTAAAATTTTCAGCGCTTTACCCAAATAGGCCGTTTTTTCTTGACAGATTCGTCTTTGTGTATTATAATTCATATACAATAAATCAGACATAGAAAGAAAAAGATAGATTTTTGACTAAGCTAAATATCGCTAGGTAGCGATACAAGGCTTATGGGATCTATTGAGGCTCTAATGGCTGGGCCGCTACGTTTATCAAGGGGGCTATGGTGAACAAGATTGACTTTTCTTCACTCTTTATCAGGTGTTGAGAGGTCTTTTTTTGTGGTGAGAGCCGGGGCTGGAACACCCCTGAGGGATGGGGCAACGAATTGTTTGGTGGTGTCCAGTGCCGCCGGCCGCTATTGACGAGGAAGGAGGTGGTTCTAGGAAAACTGCTCTCGGGAAGGCCGCTAGTTCTGTACAATGTAGTAAACTAAAACAAGGAGGTTCAAAGAATGTCTGTTTACAAGAAGATGATCAATGAGTCAGTGGCCGCAGCAAGGTCGGTTTACGGCGTCATCAAGAAGAAGAGGGGGGGACCCTTCAAGATCGCCGACTGCAAGCCCTACGTGGACGCTGTCAACGGAATGAAGCCGGGCGAGGGTCAGTCAAAGGAGATTTTCGACCTGCACGTGAAGTCAGTGAACGCCCACTACGACATCCTGATGGGCCTGACGGACACCATCCGCCCCGAGGATGACCCCTTCGTCGAGCACTACCAGACGCCGCCCATCCTGGAGATTCTCTACGCTGAGGACCCAGCGTTCAAGGCTTCAATGTGGAAGTTCATTGACGCCCTCGGCGCCAACAAGGCCCTCATCGGCCTCGAGGCGGTTCGGCGCTACGGCGGGATGTACGGCCTGACCTGCGTGGTGGACTTTGCCTTCTCCTGCGGCTCGGTGCCCAACCTGGTCAACCGCATTCTGTTGGGGCTGGACATCCCCAAGAGCCACAAGCGCACCATCCTCTCCTCCAAGTCCTGGGGCATGAACACCTCTTACGGCCTGGGCGGTGCTTTCCGCGCGGCCCTGGAGGCAGGGAAGACCGCAGCCGAGGCAGAGCAGGCCGAGCTGGATATGCTCCAGTTTGTCTACCGCGAGCCGGTGGCTGCGCAGAACCAGTTGATGGCCACCCACAACCTGGGCGGGCACGGCCCCCACAGCTCCTTCGACACCGCCAAGTACATGGCCCAGTACAAAGAGAAGATGAAGCCCTTCATCCTGGCGGCGCTGAAGGCTGGTGTGCATCCGGCCAACATCGTGACTGTGCCGGCCTACTGCGTGGGTGACATCGGCCACCACATCGCCCAGTCCGCCTTCAATATGTTCAAGGACGACATGGTCTTCGGCATCTACGAGGCCGTCTTGGACGTCTTTGAGAACACCCTGCGGCGCGGCCTGGAGCAGGACGCCTACAAGGGGCCCTACGACGTGCTGGCGGTGGCCACCGGTGCACCGGCCTGCGGGACGGCCTACATCCTGTGGCTGGATTCCTTCACCGTGCCTATGGTCGTGGACCTGTTCACCAAGCGCTTCCACAACTACGCAGCCATGAACCCCAAGCGTGGTGAGGCAGACGATCTGCACAACGCCGACTTCATAGACATCATGCTCCGAGGCGAGCAGATCCTGGACATCGTGCCCATCGGCAAGGGCGGGAAGATCAAGGGCATCAAGGTGGACCTCAGCCCCATTGACAACCACGAGGTCATCACGAACCCGCAGCGCTACACCTACCCGGCCTGCGCCATCACCCAGCGCTTCGCGGCCCTGATGAGCCTGTCCGACTTCCCCTGCTACCTGACCCCCGAGTGCGTCACGGCCACACTGATGACCAACGCCATCGCCCTCAGTCCGGATAAGCCGGGCTCGCCGGTCAGGGGCTGCAAGAACTGCGCTGTCACCTCCCTGATCAAGAGGAACGTGCCCTACGTGAAGGGCTTCCTTGCCGGCAACAAGGGCTACTGCAATTGGGACACGGCAGTGTAAGCTATCGGAAGTGACCAGCCGCTCATCGTTGGCAGAGCATGACAGTTAGCTTCGTTACCGATTAGCGCGCTTGGCGAGAAAAGAGCTCAGGGAGACTAAAATAACAACTTTTCTCCCTGAGCTCTTTCTATGGGGCAATCCTTTGGGTATTTCCCATTTGTTCAGGGGTAGCCGTTGCCCTCAGGACGCCCAAACTCACAAGATGTGGGAAATACAAGCCTATGATAGAATAAAATATCCCACTTCGCTCGGCCTGGATTGTCAAATCCAGGCCATGCCCGCCGGATTTGGCAATCCGGCGGGAGCAGTTGGGATATAAAGTTGACTCCGAGTTGGGGCGGAAGGAGTTCAAGTATTAGCCGCGATTTGAGGAGAAGGAAAATGAAAAAACTGCTGCTTCAACTAGATAGCGACAAG